>CAVCYJ010000001.1:0-40682 GCA_963605995.1 Holdemanella biformis
CAGATTTCACAGCATTTAACGCTGTATATGAGAAATACTTCACAAGCAAACCGGCTCGTTCCTGTGTTGCTGTAAAACAGCTTCCAAAGAACGTACTCTGCGAAGTAGAGGCTATCGCGGTAGCTGAATAATCCGGCCTCCGTTTTTGGGATTTTCTCAAAGACGGGTATCAACAAATTGTTACAAGTGCATTGCCATTTTACTGATGGATGGCAATGCACTTTTTTGTTATTCTAAAAAGCAGAGCACAGCAATGATTGCTGATGCAATCCAGATATCTGATATCAGAGATAAATCGTAACTATTCCGGCAGATCAGCCCCTTTTTGGGGAAAGGGTCTGTCTTTTTGAAGTTATAATACAGGAAAGAATCCTGCCGCCGGCAGGTCTTTATATACATGAGAGGAGAGATTTTTATTATGAACAAACTGAAAAGATACCTTTTATTCCTGGTGGGACTGTTTATCAACTCCCTGGGAGTCAGTCTTGTGACCAAGGCAAGTCTTGGTACGTCACCGATTTCATCCATTCCCTATGTACTGAGCCTGAATTTTCCGTTTACACTGGGAAATTTCACGATCATCTTCAGCTTATTGCTGATCGCACTGCAGATTCTCATTTTGAGAAAGAACTTTAAGATAGAGAATATTCTCCAGATACCGGTATCCATTGCATTTGGATACTTCATTGACCTTACCATGTATCTGTTTATCTGGGTGAATCCTCAGAACTACTTTATGAAAGTAATTGCCCTGCTTCTGGGATGTCTGGTACTGGGCTTTGGTGTCTATATCGAAGTAGTGGCAGATGTTGTCATGCTCCCCGGTGAATCCTTTGTCCGCGCGATTGTCCAGACCTGGCATACAAATTTCGGAACAACGAAGATCATCTTTGATTCTTCTATGACCATTATTGCCGGTGTCCTTTCTTTTGTTTTTTCCGGCAGATTAAACGGTGTGCGTGAAGGTACTGTCATTGCGGCCCTGTTAGTTGGCTTTATCGCAAGACTGTTCGGAAAGAAACTGGAATTCATAAAACCATACCTGTTCCCGGAAGAATACCAGGCAGAAGAGCAGACTTCCGGCAGATCCAAAGCAGAAGAAAACACTGTACATAAGAATGTGATCGTGATCGGCAGACAGTATGGATGCGGCGGACATGATGTCGGAAAAGCACTGGCTGAAAAATTTGGATATGAATTTTACGATCAGGAAATCATCAAAATGATCGCCGGAACTACCGGAATGACCTCCGAATTTATCCGCCGCAAAGAGGAGACTATGACCAACAGTCTGTTATATGATTTCGTAAATCAGATGTATTTATACGGAAACAGGGAAGAAGAGGCTCCAAAGGATAAGATCTTCGAAGCAGAATCAAATGTTATCAGAGATCTTGCCAAAAAAGGAAACTGTATCATCATCGGAAGATGCTCTGATTATATTCTGCGCGAAAATAAGAATGTGCTGAAAATATTCTTAAGCGCACCACTGGAAACACGTATCAGACGTATTATGCAGAAATCCAGCGTAGCCGCAAAGGAAGCTGAGCAGCAGATCCGCAGGGAAGATAAACGCCGCTCGGACAATTACCGTTATTATACCGGCCGTATATGGGGAATATCCTCCAGCTTTGACCTTGCATTCAATACAGAGCTGGGTGTGGAATATATTGAGGAGTGTATAAAGAAAGCCTTATAAGTATGGGCGGGGACTTGTTATTCTTCCTGAAACAGCGTATACTGAAGTCATTATAACTGAGCAGGGGACTTACCTGATTCGGGTCAATGCCAAAGGAGTTTACATTTACATGGATACCAGAGACATCCGCTGTTTCCGTCTTGTTTACGAAGAACGCAGCATCAACAAAGCAGCACATCAGATTTTCATTACCCCTCAGGGATTAAGCCGTATTATCGTGAAATTGGAGAATGAACTCCAGACTCAGCTTTTTGTGCGCACCGCAAATGGAACGATCCCCACAGAAAGCGGTCACTATTTCTACACCCGGAGTCAGGAACTCCTGTACCATTTAGAAGATCTGAAGCAGAAAATGCAGCAGCTGAACCATCGCCAGCGTACCATCCGTATAGGCTTTGCCTGCGGTTCGCTGAATGTACTGCCGCTTGAGCAGATTTCTCATCTGACAGATTATTTTCCTGAACTGCGGCTGCAGTGGGATGAACTGGAAAACCAGGAAGTGACGGAGAAGCTTCTTGACGGTACTCTGGATGCAGGATTTATGATCGGTGCCTGTTCCCATACGGAACTGATTTCCACGACCATATATACCGGAAAAATGAATGCGCTGATCTATCCGGGACATCCCTATTATGACAGGGATGTCCTCAGTATCAGAGATCTGCAGGATCAGCCGCTGATCTCCATGAACCAGAAATATTCCAGCTACCATAACCTCATACAGAGGTGCAGCGATTTCGGATTTACGCCGAATATCGTGATCAGTACTATGGAAAACCAGCTGATCTATCGGTTCTGCCAGGAGAAGGCCGGGATCGGGATCGATGCGGATATCCATTCAGAGGAAGAGCTGCCGGCAGGAATCCACAGGATAAATCTTCATGATGCGATCCCGTGGAAAATCTCTATGGTCTGCCATAAGAATAATGCTGACGATAAAATTATTTCCCGGCTGCAGGAGATCTGTACGGAGCAGGGCTGATGTTGCTGTTTGCCGGGGATATCCCCGGCAAAAGGTTCTACAGTGCCAGCTTGATCATTTCCACGATCTTATCCTGACTGAATTTACTGCTGTCAAATGCCAGATGATACTGGCTGATGTCCTTCCATTTTCTGTCAGTGAAGTATTCATAATAAGTACGGCGTTCTTTATCTACTTTCTTAACCATCTTCTGAGCACTCTTTTCTTCACGTCCTGTCCGTTCGATAACAGTCTGTACGCGATAATCGAACGGTGCATGGATAAATACGCTCAGACATTTATTGTCAAGGATATAATTTGCACATCTTCCGACGATCACACAGTCTTCCTTTTCGGCAGCTTCCAGAATGATCTTACGCTGGAGATCAAAGAGTACATCATTCATGGGGACAAAATGAAATTCACTGTCCATCTGAAGTTCGTGGTCGATCGGGAAATGCCAGTTGCTGCCCCGTTTCTCATCAACTTTGGCAAGCAGGTCAAAAGGAATATTCTCTTTCTGAGCTGCAATGTCGATCAGTTCTTTGTCGTAAAAAGCAAATCCAAGCTCTTCTGCCAGCGTTTTGCCGATCAGACGGCCATTACTGCCGAGCATTCTGTTTATTGTAATCACACGTTTACTCATAACCCAATCCTCCTTTATTCTCTGACAGACTTTGTTTCCTTATCCGTACATGCACAAAAAACAGATGTCAGTGCCTGTAAGAATCTTTGATTTGTGAATATTATAACACTAATGTCAGAAAAAATCCAGTAAAATACATAAAAAAACAATAATAATGTGAAATAAATTATATATAATACACAAAACATGTTGATAAAAGCTCTTTGGCCATTCACAGTGATTTCACATCCTGAACACAACTTTTTCACTCTGATTTCACATTCATCTCAAGATTTGCACACAATTTCTCTGTATGATTTTACCAAGGAAGTTCCAGGTGGCAGTCAGAGGTGCGGAAAATCGACCGCAAAGGTGAATGCAGAAGAAACTCCGAGAGTACATTAATAAAAAACGGAGGGAAAAAAGAGATGTCTGAGAGTAAGGTGATACCCGGGAAACGAAAGGGCAGGAAGAAGAAAGTGATCGCAGGTTCGCTTGTGGTCGTACTGGCGGCAGGAGGAATCGGCGGTGCTTTTTATTATAAACAGAATTCCCGGCACAGGATGCCGGAAGAGACGAAACAGGCACAGTCGGCAACGGCAGAGCTGGGAAGTATTTCCAATACCATTGTAGGAACAGGAAATCTGGCACTGGCAGATGCACAGTCCCAGAAAATCCCGTCAGGAATTGAGATAGAGGAAGTTATGGTAGAGTCCGGAGATCAGGTGACAAAGGGTGAGACTATTGCAACAGTCAGCAAGGCATCCGTTCTGAAGGCGGTGGAAGAAACCCAGGAAGAAATTTCAGATCTGGATGAAGAAATCAGTGACTGCCAGGATGACACAGATACGGAGAAGATCAAAGCTTCTGTAGATGGAAGGGTTAAGCTGATCTATGCGGCGGCAGGAGATGATGTCACAGATGTGATGCTTGAGAACGGTGCCATGATCGTACTTTCTCTTGACGGAAAGATGGCAGTGGATATTAAAGCCGCAGGTCTGGCGGAGAAAGATACGGTAACAGTAACTCTGTCTTCCGGTACTCAGGTAACAGGAACGGTAGCGGCGGTGTCCGGTTCCACCTGTACAGTCACAGTGACAGATAACGGAACGGTATATGATGATGAGGTAACTGTCACGGACAGCGATGGAAAAGAGCTTGGAACAGGCAGTCTCTATATTCATGAGCCGTTGGAGGTCACAGGCACGGCGGGTACCGTCAGCGCAGTGAATGTCAGCGAGAACGCGAGTGTTACCTCGGGAACGACCCTGCTCACTCTGACAAACAGTGAAAGTGAAACAAAATATGAGCAGCTTCTGGCTCAGAGAGAGGCATATTCAGCAACCCTGAAGAAGCTGCTCCAACTCTCGAAGGATCAGAAGATCACAGCCGACATCAGCGGAACGGTTCAGAGCGTAAATGTATCGGCAGGTTCCTCTGACAGTTCTTCCTCCGGCAGTTCCTCCGGCGGCTCGGGCTCCGTGAATGCATCGAAAATGTCCTATACGGCTTCAGGTACTTCCAAAGGAAAGACAGCTGCTTCTGCCACTTATATGACTTCAGATAGCCAGTCAGGGATCATAAGACTGTCTTCGACAACGCAGCTTTCTTCCATGGGCGGTTATCAGGTCATCCGCACCGAAGCTGTACAGGAAGCTGAAGAACAGGCACAGACAGATGCAGCCGGAAGCGAATCATCAGAGGAGAAAGCGGTGGAAGCATTTACATCAGAGGATGGAGATGAAATCACTGATACTCCACAGGATAATCAGGATAATACAGAGTCACAGGTTCTTTCCCTGAGTATTACAACAGCAGGTGAGAGCACATCAGGAACTCTGGTGATCGCGGCTCCGGTTACGGGTGCGGCTCCGACAGGCGAGATCGCGGCGGCAGATGGCTCCTGGACAGGAACCGTAAGCTGGAATCCGGGAGACGAGAGCTTCAAAGCGGGTACGGTTTATCAGTCAGCGGTAACACTGTATGCAGGCGAAGGATATCAGTTTGCAGAAAACAGTATCGCAGCCATTGATACGGGAGTTGTTTCAGGAGTCAGCGTTTCCTCTGATGGAAGTTCCGTTTCCTTTACGATCACTTATCCTCAGACAGCGGGAAACTCTGAGCCGGATAAGGATTCGGGAAAGGATTCCGGCAGTGATTCCGATAACAGTAAGAGTGATAAGGATAACGGAAGCTCAGATGGTTCCGCGGGAGATGACAAGTCAGGAAGCGCAGGCGATTCAGGAGATGCCCAGGGCAGCGGAAACGCAGGCGGAGACGGAGCATCCGGGGGAACTTCGGGCACCGGTTCGGGAGGCACTGCTGCGTCAGGCGGCACACAGACAGGCACAGCATCCGATACCTCTGCCTCATCATCCTCCGCAGACAGCACCTCATCCTCTTACAGCACAGATGTAGAAGCCTTTACCATTTCCCCTGATGAAAACATGCTCCTTTCCGTCAGCGTAGATGAACTGGATATCAATTCCGTGGAACTTGGACAGGAAGCAACCGTGGAACTGGATGCGATTGAAGATGAAACGTTCACCGGTGAGGTGACTGCCATCGGAAATACCGCATCAGCCAGCGGCGGTGTGGCGAAATACACAGTCAGCCTTTCAATTGCAAAGGATGACCGTATGAAACAGGGCATGAATGCATCTGCAACCATCACGATCGACAGCCGTGAGAATGTAGTCACGATCCCGGTAAATGCACTCCAGGAGGAGGGCAGTAAGGTCTTTGTCTACACAGAACAGGACAGCGAGGGAAATCTTTCCGGAGAGAAAGAGGTTACCACCGGGCTTTCCAACGGAACAACCGTAGAGATCACGGACGGTCTGGAAGAAGGGGAAACTGTTTACTATAACAAGACGGGAAATACTGACAGCTCCGGTTCTGCCGGATTCTCCGGCGGCGACGGAGGCCCCGGCGGTCAGGGCGGTGATATGCCCGGCGGTGACGGAGGCAATGGAGGCCCCGGCGGAGATGGCGGCGGAAACGGCGGTGGAAATGGTGGTCAGGGCGGTGGCCCTGGCGGAATGCCGAATATGTAAAGGCGGTGATGGTATGATTACACTAAAAGACGTATCCAAAACCTATTACATCGGCGAAGAAGTCGTGCATGCCCTGGATCACGCAAATATGGAGATCAATGAGGGAGAGTTTGTCAGCATCATCGGTCCCTCCGGAAGCGGAAAATCTACCATGATGAATATCATCGGCTGCCTGGATACCGCAGATGAGGGAGAATATATCCTGGACGGGATTTCCATTGAACAGTATACGGAGACAGAGCTTGCCAGGATCCGAAATCACAAGATCGGTTTTATTTTCCAGAATTTCAACCTGCTTCCGAAGCTGACAGCGGAAGAAAACGTAGAGCTTCCGCTGATCTATCAGGGAATCAGCCACGGTGAACGAAAGAGGCGGGTAAAGGAAGCACTGGAACGTGTGGAGCTGGCGCACAGGATGAAGCATAAGCCAACCGAACTCTCCGGCGGCCAGCAGCAGAGGGTTGCCATTGCCAGGGCACTGGTCACAAAGCCTTCGCTGTTTCTGGCAGATGAACCGACAGGAAATCTGGACAGCAAGACGAGCAGGGAAATCATGTGCCTGTTCCATGAGCTTCACAAGGCAGGCAATACGATCGTGCTTATCACACATGACAATGGTGTGGCAGATGAGGCAGAGCGCAAGATACATATCAAAGACGGCAGGGTAAGTGAGGTGAGCATATGATCTTTCAGTCAGTAAAAATGGCATGGAATGCGGTCACTGCGAACAAGATGCGTACATTTCTTACCATGCTGGGGATTATCATCGGTGTGGCATCCCTGATCGTGCTGGTTTCCATTGCAAACGGAGCAACCAGCTCTGTGACGGATGAGATCTCCGACATGGGTTCCAGCTACTTGACCGTAACGATTTCTGATGATAAGGAGAATCCGCTTCGGTGGAAGGAACTGAACGATTTCACGGAATCGGAGGAAGTGGCGGCAGTTGCACCTGTCTCTTATACCAGTGTGACCGCCAAAAGCGGCTACACCAGCGGAACCATGATGCTCACCGGAACAAACGGAAGCTATGCGGATATTCAGGGGCTGGAGCTTTCCTGCGGCAGATTTCTGAAGAATACAGACCTTGAGAATAATTCCTATGTCGTAGTCATCACTGCTGATACGGCTACGGAGCTTCTGGGAAGAACGGATGTGGAAGGGGAGAGCATTTCACTGGATGGACGTAAATTTCTGGTGATCGGGGTACTGGATGATGACAGTACCTCCTCTCTGACAGGTGCCTCCTCCATGTTCTCGGCTTCGTCTTCTTCGGATGATGATTCGGACAGCTCATCGGGCTCAACGGTTTCTCTGGAGGGATATATTCCGTATTCAACGATGACAAGAATCGCGGACAATGTGCTGGATGTAGACCAGTTCTATGCTTCCGCGTCCAGGGAGGATACTCTGGATTATGCAAAGGCGGCTCTGACACAGGAACTCCTGGACCGCTTTGAGAAAGACGAAGATGCATTTACGGTGACGGATCAGTCAGAAATCATGGAAGCCATGGAAAACGTAACCAGTACCCTGTCTCTGATGATCGGCGGCATTGCGGCGATCTCTCTGCTGGTAGGCGGTATCGGGATCATGAATATCATGCTGGTATCCGTGACAGAGAGAACCAGGGAAATCGGAATCCGTAAAGCGATCGGAGCAGGCAGGGGCACGATCATGCTGCAGTTTCTGATTGAGGCTCTGATTGTAAGCATGATGGGATGCGTCATCGGTATCGGCGTATCCTGGGTGGCACTGCAGATCGCGGGAAAGGTCATGCAGGGTTCCATGAATCTTACCATGGATACAAAGGTTGTCTGGATCTCTGTAATATTCTCGGGAGTCATCGGAATCGTCTTCGGTCTGTATCCTGCCAACAAAGCGGCACGCAAGAAGCCGATCGAAGCATTGCGCTATTCCGGCTGATACGGCCAGCCGGCGGATAACATCATCTGCTTCGCTGCACAGCTTTTGCGCCGGGCATGATATGAGGGTAAAAAGGTCAAAATCCCGGGCCTTTTTACCCTCATTTTCTGTTTAGTTGTTAAGATTATAGTTGGTCAGATGAAGGCATTTATAGATTTTTTCTCCGGGCTATGCTATAATTAGCTGTCTGACAGATACAGACGGATATGTTACAAAAGTATAAAAGAAAGGGATACGTGATGCTGAAAATCAAAAACTACGTGAAGGTAAACAGCGTGGCGGAAGCCTATGAGCTGAATCAGAAGAAGACAGCCCGTGTTCTGGGCGGAATGGTCTGGATGAAAATGAGCAACAGAGCAGTATCCACAGCAATCGATCTGTCCGGACTGGGACTGGATGCGATTTCAGAGAATGATACCGAATTCGTGATCGGATGTATGACACCGCTTCGCGATCTGGAGACCAGCGAAGCACTGAATATTTATACACATGGAGCCATGAGAGAGAGTCTCTGCCACATTGTGGGGGTACAGTTTCGAAACTGTGCCACAGTGGGAGGAAGCATTTATGGAAGATACGGTTTCTCGGATGTCCTGACCATGTTTCTGGGAATGGATACATGGGTAGAAATGTATGCGGCAGGCCGTATTCCGCTGACTGAATTTGTGAATATGAAGAAGGACAATGACATCCTTGTGAATATTATCGTACGTAAAGAGCCACTCCTTACCTGTTATTTAAGTCAGAGAAATACGAAAACTGATTTTCCGGTACTTACCTGCACAGCTTCCGTGATCGGGAATGAGGCAAGAACGGTTATTGGTGCCAGACCTGCCCGGGCCATGGTCGTAGAGGACAGGGAGCAGATCCTTAAGGATTTCCGGAGCATGACGAAAACGGAGAAGGCAGAAGCGATTGAGAAATTTGCCGGATACGCGGCTGAGAATGTTCCGACTGCCGGAAACATGCGGGGTTCAAAGGAATACAGGACTCTTCTTGTAAAGATACTGACAAGAAGAGCCTGGGAAGCAGTAGGAGGGATGAAGAATGAATATTAATTTCTGGCTAAACGGAGTAAACCGCAATGCAGAGATCCAGCCGGATACCCTTCTGATCGATTTTCTGAGGGCACGGGGATGCTTCAGCGTGAAGAGAGGATGTGAAACTGCAAACTGCGGTCTTTGTACGGTTCTTATGGATGGCCGTCCGGTACTTTCCTGCAGTACCCTTGCTGTCCGTATTTCGGGAAAAAAGATCGTTACCCTGGAAGGGATGCAGAGAGAGGCGCAGGAGTTTGGAAGCTTTCTGGCCAATGAGGGTGCAGAGCAGTGCGGCTTCTGCAATCCGGGTTTTATCATGAACGTGTTTGCAATGCTGGCTGAGATCAAGGAGCCGACAGAGGAGCAGATCAGGGAGTATCTGGCTGGAAATCTGTGCAGATGCTCCGGCTTCGTTTCCCAGACAGAAAGTATCCTGAAATTCCTTAAATATAAGAAAGCACAGGAGGAATAAGATGAAATATGTAAATCAGCCTGTACGGAAAACTGATGCAATGTCACTGGTAACAGGAAAGCCTGTCTATACAGATGATCTGGCGCCAAAGGACTGCCTGATCGTAAAGATTCTGAGAAGTCCCCATGCCAATGCCTGGGTCGAGGATATCAAAACAGGCAACGCAGAGAAGGTGGCGGGCATTGCATGTATCCTCACCTATAAAGATGTACCGCAGAAGCGTTTCACCCTCGCCGGTCAGACTGCACCGGAAATGAGCCCGGATGACAGGCTCATCATTGACCGCCATGTACGTTTCGTGGGAGATGTAGTTGCTATTGTAGCCGGTGAAACAGAAGAAGCGGTAGACAAAGCATTAAAAAGGATCCGTGTAGATTACCGTGTGGAGACCCCTGTCCTGGACATGCATAAGGCAAAGGACAATCCGATTCTCGTTCATCCGGAAGAAGACTGGAAGCTTAAGATCCCTCTGGGAGGAGACAATAAGAGAAATCTGTGCGCCACGGCAGTTGAGGAGCACGGAGATGTGGATAAGGTTCTGGCAGAATGCAAATATACGATAGAACGCACGTATCATACGAAGGCGAATCAGCAGGCGATGATGGAAACCTTCCGTACAGCCTGTTATCTGGATCATTTCGGAAGATTGGTGGTGCTTTCCTCCACGCAGATTCCTTTTCATGTGCGGAGGATCGTAGGCAGAGCCCTGGATATTCCTTCTTCCAGAGTGCGCGTGATCAAGCCGAGGATTGGTGGGGGATTTGGAGCAAAGCAGACATCTGTGAGTGAAATTTATCCGGCAATCGTTACGTGGAAAACAGGCCGCCCGTCCAGGATTATCTTTTCGAGATATGAATCTATGACCTGCGGTTCGCCGCGTCATGAAATGGAGATCACAGTGCGTGCGGGAGCAGATGAGAATGGCATTATCAAAGCACTGGATGTGCATACCCTGTCCAATACAGGCGCGTATGGCGAACACAGCTCTACGACGGTAGGTCTGAGCGGCCATAAATCTATTGGCCTGTACAGGAATACGGTGGCACATCGTTTTTCCTTCGATGTTGTATATACCAACAAGCAGGCTGCGGGAGCATACAGAGGATATGGTGCCACGCAGGGGATTTTTGCGGTAGAGTCAGCGGTGAATGAGCTTTCTCATCTGATGGGAATGGATCCTGTCAGAGTCAAAGAACTGAATATGCCGCTGGAGGGAGGACCGCTTCCGGGATATCCGGATGTTCCCTATGCGCAGAGCTGCAGCATGGACAGATGTATGGCCCGCGCAAAAGAGATGATGGACTGGGATTCCAAGTATCCCTGCCGTGATATGGGAAACGGAAAGGTCCGTGCCGTAGGCGTTGCCATGGGAATGCAGGGTTCTGCGATCGCAGGTGTGGATGTCGGAGGTGCTGATATCAAGCTCAACGAGGATGGTTCCTATACCCTTGCACTCGGATGTACAGATATGGGAACCGGATGTGATACAATCATGACGCAGATCGCAGCAGACTGTCTGAATACACCGATGGAGAATATCGCGGTTTTCAGTGTGGATACGGATATATCGCCATATGACTCCGGCTCCTATGCTTCCTCCACTACCTATACAACGGGTGTGGCAGTTATGAAAGCATGTGAGGAACTGAAGGAGAGAATCTGCAGGCTCGGAGCAGAGATGCTTGGGGTAGATGAGAGGAAGGTCGATTTTGACGGTTCTTATGTTTTTTATGACGAGATGATCGACGTGGATCACGGCAGAGCGAAAGAAACAGCAGATGGCAGTTTTGACAGCGGAGAAGTAAAATTTAACAGTTCAGAGGATGCTGAAAAGAAGGTATCGCTGGAGGCGATTGCGCTGAAGGGAACATTTTTTAATAATATCGAGCTTCAGGTTGTAAGACAGCATTCTTCACCGATCTCTCCGCCGCCGTTCATGGTCGGTATGGCAGAGGTTGAGGTTGATAAGGAAACAGGAAGCGTAGAGGTTCTGGATTATGTGGCGGTTGTTGACTGCGGTACACCGATCAATCCGAATCTTGCACGCGTCCAGACCGCAGGCGGTATCACACAGGGGATCGGTATGGCACTCAGTGAAGATGTACAATACACAGATAAGGGAAAGATCCGGAATAATTCATTTATGCAGTACAAAATCCCTGCCCGTCAGGATATCGGAAAGATCCGCGTGGCATTTGAGAGCAGCTATGAAAAAACCGGCCCGTTTGGAGCCAAATCCATCGGAGAACTGGTCATTGATACGCCATGTCCTGCGCTGGCAGAAGCAATCTACAATGCAACGGGTGTCCGCCTGAGAGAGCTTCCGATGACACCGGAGAAGATTGCAATGGGGATTCTGAAGAATAAAGAGAATGCCCGGACAGAGGAAAAGCAATGAGGGAATTAAGTCTGGCATGCACAGGTTTTGTGCTTGAATTTATTGTTTTTTATGCTTCCGGCTGGCTGCTGACTCATATATTGAAGCTAAAAGCGGACAGTTCACTGACATTTATCCTTGGATACATGGTTTATTTTGCGGTATTTGAGTTTGTGACCGTACCAATGACCCTGAAGTGGGTATCCCTGACCGGAGCAGCCTGCGTATGGGCGGGAATCATGGGGATTGCTGTCCTGGCGGCTCTGTCTGGCGGGGGAAGAGTTGTCAGAAGGGCTGCGGTAAGTAAAAAACAGAGACAGTTGAAGCTGACGGACAGGATTTCCGAAACATGGAAGAAGCATTCGCTGATGCTTCCGGCTGCGGGAGCAGCCGTGTGTTTGCAGTGCCTGATCGTGATTCTTTATAAGGATACGACAGTAGACGCGGCATACTATATAGGCACCGTCACGACTTCTGTGTACACGGATACGCTTGGCAGGTACAATCCGTTCAGCGGAGCAATCCTTAAGGCTTTTCAGGCCAGATATATTTTTTCGGCATATCCGATGAATAATGCTGTATGGTGCAGGCTTCTGGGAATCCATCCGATCGTACAGTCAAAGCTCGTCATGTCCTGCATGAATGTGATCACTGCAAACCTGATCATTTATCAGATCGGCAGAAGACTGTTTGACGGAAACAGGAAGAAAGCGGATCTGATGCTGATATTTGCATTCGTCCTGCAATTATTCTGCGGAACGATCTATTCCTCCGGAACCTTCTTTTTTACCAGAAGCTATGAAGGGAAGGCAATCCTGGCAAATATTGCCATACCGATGGCTCTTATGTGTGCGGTCTGGTACCTGCAGGAAAAAAACAGCAGAAACGTCTGGATCGTGTTGTTTATTACTGCGGTCAGTGCCCTGACATTCTCCGGTTCGGCAATTATTTTTCCGGTTGTGATCGCGGCCTGTATGGCACCGGCAGCAGTCATGAACAGGAAACTTACCGGATTTTTGTATTGTGCGCTGTGTATGATACCTTCAGTTCTGTATGCGGCTGTTTTCTTTGCATGCAGGCTCGGTATCCTGACACTGGCAGCATCATGAGGAGGATTTAAATGGCGGGAGTAACGATTCAGGAACTGGGATTGAATTTTGTCGGCGCGTGCATGAAACTGTACTGGGGATCCTGCTGGTATCCTGTCCTGTTTGCCGTGGGGCTTGTATGTACGCTGATCCGGGGACGGAAAAGGAAATCCGTGATTTTTGCGGGCTGCACATTATTTTTGCTGCTGACGGTGTATAATCCGCTGGTGGTGAAGTATCTGATCGCAGGGGCAAAGTTTGAAAATGAGTATTACCGCTTTATCTGGATACTTCCGGTGATACCGGCAGTTGCATATTATTCGGTGAGACTGGTAACAGCTCTGAAAAGAAAATGGCAGCGCATCCTGATGACCGGGCTGGTGCTGGCATGTCTGGTGGCACTTGGAAATCCCCTGAACGGAGTGGTAAAGAATTTTTCCATGGCAGAGAATATTTACAAGGTTCCGGATGACCTGCGTGCAGTCTGTGATGTGATCCATCAAAATCAGGAGGGGGATCTGCCAAGGGTGGTCTTTGACACCGGCTTAAACAGCATTGTGAGGCAGTATGATGCCGGGATCGCCACGGTGATAAGCAGAAATGCCAGTATTTACCGGGCGGGCAGCACAGTGGCGGGAACCTATGATGAGAACAGCAGCTTTTACAAAAGGCAGAAAGCCCTGATGGATGTGATCGATTATCATATTTATGATGATAAGAAAGGCTTTAAAAAGGCGCTTGAGCAGTCGAAAACAGATTTTGTCGTAACACCGGTCGGTCAGGTTGACCATGAATTCCTGACAGACTGCGGATGCGAACTGATCGCGCAGACAGAAAACTATTATATTTACAGATATGATCAGAAAGAACAGTAAAAATACAAAGGAGGCTTATATGTCAGGCCATTTTTTACGTACAAACCGGTGTCTGGCTCTGCTGGCAGTCCTTCTGTGCCTGATCCTTGGCGGGATATTCACGCATTCTTCGGCGGGTCCTTCAGCGGTCGGCACAGACAGCGAATCCGGAATTTTCGTGTCAGAAGATTTGGATTCTCCGGAATCCACTTCGGAGGAGACAGTGGCCGATAAAAATAATAATTTTACGGAACGATCGTCGGGAGATTCTGATTCCGGCAGCGGTCCGGCACTGAGTACGGATATCTCTGCGGAGGCTTCTTCCGGTGTATGGGCTTCGAGCGGGAGTAACTGGATGTTCCTTGTGGATGATAAGCCATATACAGGATGGCTGACAGATACTGACGGAAAACAGTACTATCTGGATGATGCCGGTATCATGCAGACCGGCTGGACAGATATTGGGGAGAAACGCTATTATTTTGACATGGATGGTATTTTGCAGACAGGAACCATCCGTATCAATAAAAAAACATATGAACTGGATACAGATGGTTCCCTGAAAGATTACACACCTGAGAAAAAGAAATCAGAGAAGAAGAAATCAGGAAAAAAGAAATCAGGAGAAAAGAAGTCTGAGAAAGCGGATGCTTCGGCATCATCAAAGGCGATCGCACTTACCTTTGATGACGGCCCCAGTTCCTTTACCGGCCGTCTTCTGGACTGTCTGGAAAAGAATAATGCAAAAGCAACCTTCTTTATGGTAGGTACTGAGATTGACAGTTTTCCCGATGAGGTGAAACGAATGAAAGAGCTGGGATGTGAGCTTGGTAATCATACCTGCGATCACACAGACCTTACGACCTTATCTGCGGAGGATATCACCTCTGAGATTTCCGGGGTTGACGAGCGGCTTTTGAAGCTGACCGGCCAGGGGGCATCGGTGGTCCGCCCGCCATACGGTTCGGTCAATGATACGGTAAAAGCGACAGTGGGAACACCGATGATCCTGTGGTCGATCGACACACTGGACTGGAAGACACTGGATACAGAGTCAACACTGGAAACAGTAATGAACAATGTGAAGGACGGTTCCATTGTCCTGATGCACGATATATACAGTACTTCCGTAGATGCGGCCGAGATCCTGATCCCCCAGCTGATCGAGGAGGGATATCAGCTGGTGACCGTACATGAGCTTGCGGCACTGCATCAGACAGAGCTGACCGCAGGAGTTACATATGGTGGATTTCAGAGCCAGGAATAAATGAACCGTATTGCATGCTTTACCTCCGGCAGCAGACTCTGCCGCCGGAGAAATATTGCTGTTTTTTTCCTGTTTATTCCGTATAAATATTAGATTCGAAAAAAAACTTTACATTTACAGAGTGGTATGATAGAATCGTAAATGGATATTTGTTATATCTTCTGCACCTGTAGCTCAGTGGATAGAGCAGTGGTTTCCGGTACCATGTGCGGGGGTTCGATTCCCTTCAGGTGTGCTGCCTGGGACGTATGAACAGTTCCGGTGCGTTGTATCATTCAGAGTTGCTGTGAACGGAGTAAACAGTGACTCATAAGGAGGACAAGAACTTGGATGATTTTAGAGAATGGTTATCAGATAACCTCCGGTATTTTATGCTGGGTGGAGCTATTCTGATAATTGTGGTTGTCCTGTTTGCCGGCATTCGTGCCTGTTCCGGAAGTAATAAGGGGAATTCCGGAGATAAACAGAGTACCACATCAGAAGACCAGGGAAATGTTCCTTCTTCTCCGACAAATGAAGGGGAGTCTGACGAGAAGAAAGAAGACGCCAATCCCATGGAAACAGCAGATGCAGATATTACTGCATTAATTAAGAGCTATTATCAGGCTCTGGGGGAAAAAGATATTGCAACGCTGAAGACTCTGGAGGATGATTTCACACCGTCCGATGAGTCAAAAGTCACAAACTTGAAAGAGTATATAGAAGGGTATGAAGTAGGCGATGTATACACTAAGAAGGGTATGACAGACGATTCTTATGTGGTTTATGCCTGTTTCTCATATATCTGTCAGGGTATCGACACGAAGGCGCCCGCACTGACGCAGTTTTATGTGTATAAGGACAGCGGAGGGAACTGGGTGATCGATAACGGAGCTTTGGATGACGCGGAGATTTCTGCCTATATGGAATCACAGTTATCTGACAGTGATGTCTCAGCTCTTATTACAAAGGTACAGAACGAACTGGATCAGGCGCAGCAGTCGGATTCGGCTCTCGCAGAGTTTCTTGATGGTCTGGGAGAGGAAGCGAATGTGTCGACAGATGCAGCAGATGCAGAGGATGGTACGACACTTACCACCACAGAGGAATGTAATGTCCGTGCCGGGGCAAGCACGGATGCCGAGATTCTTGGCGTGATCTCAGCAGGCGAACAGGTTGAGAAGAAAGGTACCGATGGTGAGTGGGTTCAGATCGATTATGACGGTGAAACCGGATACATCCGGAGTGACCTGCTTGAGTAGCCTTTGCCGTTTACAGAGAGGGGCTGTCGCACAGAACATTACAGTGTGTTTTGTGTGGCAGCTTCTTTTTTGTGTCAGAGTGTGACAGAGAGAAATCATCTGCCGGAAATTCACCGTTGATAAGACAGGAAAAAAATTATATAATAGGAAAATGGACGAAAAAATCAGGATAAATAAATATTTAAGTGAGACAGGTGTGTGTTCCAGACGCGAAGCGGACCGGATGATCGAAGAGAAACGGATTACAGTGAACGGCTGCCAGGCTGTCAGCGGTCAGAGGGTCACGCCTGAGGATGAGATCTGTATCGATCATATGCCTGTCTGTAAAAACGAAAAAAAAGTACTGCTGCTGTTTAATAAACCCAGAGGAATCGTATGCAGCACCAGACAGCAGCGGCAGGAGATAACGGTTACGGATTATCTGGATTATCCTCTGCGCATCTATCCTGTGGGAAGGCTGGATAAAGAATCTCAGGGGCTGCTGCTTCTGACAAATGAGGGAGATCTGGTCAACAGGATCATGCGTGCAGGTAATTATCATGAGAAGGAATACCTTGTTTTTGTAAATAAACCGCTGGACAGGGAATTTGTCCGCAGAATGAGCAGAGGGATCCCGATCCTGGATACTGTGACCAGACCGTGTAAGGTAGAGCAGACGGGAGAGTACAGCTTTCGGATCATTCTGACTCAGGGACTGAACCGGCAGATCCGCAGGATGTGCCGGTATCTGGGATATGAGGTACAGAAGCTGAAAAGAGTCCGGATCATGAATCTGACTCTCGATGGAATCAGAGAAGGGGAATACAGGGAAATCACCCGGCAGGAATGGGATGAACTCAGACACCTGCTGGCTTCCTCTTCAGCTGAAACAGTAATCAGAACAGGAGGGCACAATGGAAACAGCGGAAATCATGCGGATGAAAGAGCTGGTACAGAAGCTGGACGAAGCAGCAAGGGCATATTACCAGCAGGATACAGAAATTATAAGCAACAGAGAGTACGATCAGATGTACGACGAGCTGGAGGCACTGGAAAAGGAAACAGGAACCGTTCTGGCAAACAGTCCGACCGTCAGCGTAGGGTACGAGGCAGTTGACCAGCTCCCCAGAGAAGAACATGAATCACCGATGCTGTCTCTGGACAAGACGAAGGACAGAGAGGTTCTGCGGGGATTTATCGGGGAACACAAAACGCTTCTGTCATGGAAGCTTGACGGACTGACGGTCGTTCTTACCTATGAAAACGGAGAGCTTGTCAAGGCAGTCACCAGAGGAAACGGTGTGACAGGGGAGGTTGTAACCAATAATGCCAGAGTATTTAAGAATATTCCGCTGAAGATCCCCTATCAGGGCAGGCTGGTGCTCCGCGGTGAGGCGATTATCACTTACCGGGATTTTGAACGGATCAACGAATCTATCGGGGATGTGGATGCGAAATACAAGAATCCGAGAAATCTCTGCAGCGGTTCCGTGCGTCAGCTCAATAATAAGATAACAGCGCAGAGGAACGTGCGCTTCTACGCATTTGCACTGGTAAGCGCACAGGAAGCAGATTTCCACAATTCAAGGGAAAGGCAGTTTGAATGGCTGAAGAAACAGGGATTCGATGTCGTAGAGTACAGGGTCGTGACCGGCGAAACACTGGACAGAGCCATGGAATACTTTTCTGCGGCTGTCACAGAAAACGAATTTCCGTCAGATGGTCTGGTGGCTCTGTATGATGATATCGCATATGGTGATTCACTGGGACGGACTGCGAAATTTCCCAGAAATGCATTTGCGTTTAAATGGGCAGATGAGATCAGGGAAACTCACCTGCTGGAAATTGAATGGAGTCCGTCCAGGACCGGCCTGATCAATCCGGTTGCTGTTTTTGAACCGGTGGAGCTGGAGGGAACCACAGTCAGCCGTGCAAGTGTACACAATGTAAGCATAGTAAAAGAGCTGGAGCTTGGCATTGGCGATACCATTACCGTATATAAGGCAAATATGATCATTCCGCAGATCGCGGAGAATCTGACACGCAGCAGCAGGCTGAAGATCCCGGATACCTGCCCTGCCTGCGGACATGCCACACAGATCCGGAAGATCAGTGATGTGGAAGCACTTTACTGTACCAATCCTGACTGTGCCGCAAAGAAGATCAAGTCCTTTGCACTTTTTGCAAGCAGAGATGCGATGAATATTGACGGGCTGTCAGAAGCCACCCTGGAGAAATTTATTGCCAGGGGCTTTATCCATGATTTCGGAGATATCTTTGAAATTGAGAGATACAGAGATGAGATTGTAAAAATGGAAGGCTTTGGTGAGAAATCTTTCGAGAACCTGACAGACAGTCTGGAAAAAGCAAAGGAGACAACTCCGGCAAGGCTGCTCTACAGCCTGGGGATCGCCAATGTCGGACTTGCGAATGCCAAAGTGATCTGCCGGCACTTCGATGATGACCTGGAAAAGATACGCCATGCAGATGAGGAGGAGATCAGTTCGATAGATACGATCGGCCCGGTAATTGCCGGAAGCCTGACGGCTTACTTCGGGAAAGAAGAAAATAACCGGAAACTGGATCATCTGCTGAGCCACCTGACACTCAGAAGGGAAGAAAAGAGCAAAGAACAGATCCTGCAGAATCTGAATTTCGTGATCACCGGCAGTATGGAGCATTTTGCCAACAGATCTCAGGCAAAGGAGCTTATTGAGTCGCTGGGCGGTAAGGTTACGGGCAGTGTAACCTCCAAAACCAGTTATCTGATCAATAACGATACAGCTTCCGGTTCTTCCAAAAACAAAAAAGCCAGGGAACTGGGAATCCCGATCCTGTCAGAGGAGGATTTCCTGAAGCTGGCTCAGCAGTGAGGAAAACAGAAACTCCTGCGGCAGCTGCCCGCAGGAGTACAGAATATGCCGTCCGGACGGTGATATGACTATGAACGAAACAGGAGATAATAACAATGCCAATTAAAATACAGAGTGATCTGCCAGTAAAGGAAATTCTGGAAAAAGAGAATATTTTCGTAATGGATGAATCCCGTGCATCCCATCAGGATATACGGCCGATCCAGATTCTTATCCTGAATCTGATGCCGCTGAAAGAGGAGACAGAGCTTCAGCTTCTGCGTTCCCTTTCCAATACACCACTGCAGGTGGATGTGACGTTTATGGCTGTACAGAGCCATGAGGCGAAGAATACTTCGGTGAGCCACCTGAATAAATTCTACCAGACATTTCCCGAACTGAAGGATAACAAATATGACGGTATGATCATTACAGGCGCACCTGTGGAACAGATGGAGTTCGAAGAGGTAGATTACTGGAACGAACTGACAGAGATCATGAACTGGACAAATACCCATGTGACTTCCACGATTTATCTGTGTTGGGCTGCGCAGGCGGGATTGTATCATCATTACGGACTGAAGAAACGCGGACTGGAAAAGAAAATGTTCGGCCTTTTCTGGCACAGGGTCCTCAATCGTAAGGTTCCGCTGGTGAGGGGATTTGACGACATGTTTCTTGCCCCGCATTCCAGGCATACAGAAGTGCCGATCGAGGATGTCCATAACTGTAAAGAACTGACAGTTCTTGCAGAATCTGATGAAGCCGGTCTTTTCCTTGCAATGGCAGAGGGCGGCCGTAAGATATTCGTCATGGGTCATCCGGAATATGACCGCGTAACCCTTGACGGAGAATACAAACGTGATATCAGCAGGAATCTTCCGATAGAGATACCGGAGAATTATTACAGAGACAACGACCCCCGCAACAGGCCTCTTCTTATGTGGAGAGCCCATGCCAATAACCTTTATACAAACTGGCTGAATTACTACGTTTATCAGTCGACACCATTCGACCTTTACGGAACTCCGGATTTCAGCCGGATCCAGGAAGACTGACTTGCGGCTTTGCTTATGCGAGAGGAAGGGATATATTAACTGCAATGAATATTGGAAATATGCTGAAAATAACAGGTGCATGGAATACTTTTAAGGGAAACCATCCCAAATTTCCGGCTTTCTGCAAAGCGATTTCCCGAAAGGGGATCAGGGAGGGCTGTATCATTGAGATTACATTTACGACCCCTGAGGGAGAAAAGATCGAGACAAACCTCAAAGTGAAGGAAAGTGATCTGGAGCTGCTGAGACAGTTATCAGAATAGGATATCATAACTTTATTGTACAGACTGCAAATTTTACAAAAATTTTATTTGTAAAATTTGTATAAATCTGTTACAGTATATCTGGACGATTAGAGTTAGCTGCTGTTCACTTTACATACAGCAGGTCATGTCACTGTTTATCTGAGGGCAGGAATCTGCCCGGCAGGGAACCGCAGCTTTGCACAGGAAAGAAAGAGGATGAAAATTGCGTAAAAAATCACATATTTTACTGGCAAGATATCTTGCGGATCAGATGCAGACCACGACAAGCCTGCAGTCACACAGAAAGGCTTTCTGTCTTGGCAGCATTCTGCCGGATATCAGACCGTCTTTCATCACTAAGAGACATGAGTTCTACGGAACCTTTGAGGATGTCAAGAAGCGGATGAGGGAACTGGCAGATATCAGACCGGACGAGGGCTGCGAAAGAGTATACTGGCGCCGGCTCGGCGAAGTGATCCACTATATGGCGGATTATTTTACTTTTCCTCATAACAGGACATATACAGGCAGCCTCGCCCAGCATAATCACTATGAGAAGATCTTAAAAGACAGGCTCAAGTCCTGCATACAGCAGGGAGAAGCACACAGATACCTGGAACCGGCAATACATTTTGCGGATTTTTCCACACTGATCGACTATATCGAGGCGACTCATGAGAAATATCTTGATAAGCTCCGCAGTGTGGAGGAGGATATCCGTTTTATCCTGAATATGTGTTTTCAGGTGATCCAGGGGCTGATTCAGCTCTGCCTTGGCAAAAGCTTTTCAGAAATCGCACAGGCTGCATAGAAACCGGCAGCCGGGAAGAATACAGGACAAAAACAGCAGGGAGACTGTGTGAAACCGGAGAGTTTTACATAGTCTCTTTGTCTGCGGCTGTGACCGACAGGACCGGATAGAAAATGTGAAGAAAAAATGAAAATTGGCTAAATGAGGAAAATGACCGGTTAATGCGGTTGATTTCATAAAATGAGTATGATAGAATAAAACAGGTTAATGTTTTTAAGCAACCTTAAGAGGAATGAAAAATCCGGGCACAGCTTATAACAGAGGAGTGTCCGCGAAGATAAAAATCAGACAGCATGTTCTTATAGACAAACAGGGGAAGAGCATACTCAGAGCAAGAAGGGAGCAACCAGATATATGAAAAACAAGTATCTTACCAGATTCCTGTGTCTGTCACTGATGTCAGGAATGGTATTTAACAGTCCGGCATCTGTACTGGCAGCTGAGGACACCATAGCATATACATCAGAAACAGCGGGTTCTGACTTCAGCGATTCGAGCGATTTTGACTCGGGTTCAGAAGACCCGACACCGGAGCCGGCAGATCCGACTCCTGAACCGGCAGATCCGACACCGGAGCCGGTAGACCCGACTCCTGAACCGGTAGACCCGACACCGGAACCGGCAGATCCGACACCGACACCGGTCGATCCGACTCCTGAACCGGTAACACCGACACCGGAACCGACAGATCCGACACCAACACCGACTCCACAGACAGACAAAGCCGTAGAATCTGTGATCAGCCGGATCAGCGAGCTTAATGTTTCGGCACTCACACTGGCACAGAAATCCACAGTTCAGAGTATCCGTTCGGCATATGATGCATTATCTGACAGCCAGAAGGCTCAGGTTACGAATTATAACACCCTCGTTCAGGCGGAGACAGCGATCGCCGCGCTGGAGGAACAGCAGAAGAACAGTACGAATAATAATCCTTTCTCGGACAATACCACAACAGCCCAGACCGGGACCGCAGTGTATTATGCATCCAATCTTCATGCAGGTAAGGATTTCTATCTCGACAGTCTCAAGAGCAATTATAATCTGACCTTCTCAGATGATTTTGCCACAGTCATGGATGAGATCGAGAAGGAATACAAGGAGAAGAATAAGCTCTCCGATGCAAGCGATATCAGTGGAAGTAAGACAACCACATCAGCGGACAGCCTTCTGGTAAGAAACTGGCAGGACATCCTTGCGATATATGTATATCAGCAGAGCCAGGACGGAAAGACAGAATTCACACTTGATTCCTCATGCAAGAAGGCTCTGGCGGAGATTTTTGCGGAAATGAACCCGATTGTAAGGGATAAACAGGATATCACACATGTTACATATGCAAACCGTAAGATCAACTACTATATCAAAAAGAATAAGATCGCCAAGAAGGACAGGACTGTTCTTAAGAAATACGTGGAAACAGACTGCAAGCTTCTCTGCGCGGTAGTTACAGCAGCCAAAGGCTTTGTGCGCGAGAGTGTCGGTGACGATGTTTCCGAAGAGAGAGTAAATGTCATTTCCGCAGCGTATTCACTGGTTGGAAAGGTTGGATACTTCTGGGGTGGTAAATCTACAGTGATCGGTGAGGATCCGAGCTGGGGAACCGCAGCCACAGTTTCCGCAGACGGAAGCAAGAGTACAGGAACCGTACGTGCATACGGACTGGACTGCAGTGGCTTTGTCACCTGGGCGGTTATCAACGGATATCAGGATCAGAGCATGCAGGATGCGATCGGAGACGGAACCTCTGACCAGTGGGAGAAGGCAAACGTAGTCAGCGAAGCAGATGCACAGCCCGGTGACCTGGTATTCCAGAAGGGCCCGGAAGCGGGAAGTGATAACCATGTAGGTATTCTCTGCGGCAAGACAGATGCCGGTGACTGGATCGCAGTACACTGTTCTTCCGGTAAAAACGGTGTTACAGTAGGAGAGGCATACAGTGCAAGCTTCCGCTATATCCGTCAGCCATCCTTCTACCCGACAGACGAGCAGGTACAGGCAATGCAGAGCGGAAGTACTGCTGTCAGCTCAGGCTCGGATATCTTTACTGCAAATGTAACAGTAAGCAATACCTTACAGGATGCACTGAAGTCAAATACAGCTTCTTCTGTCACTTCCGGAGAGAGCTCTTCAGATTCCTCAAAGACGGATTCTCTTCTTGATAAGATCGATCTGTCTGCGGGAAATGTGGCAGTATTTAAAGAGAAATAAGCCGTTCAGAATGAAATAAAACAGAAAGAACCGGAAAAGCAGGGAAATCCAGTGCTTTTCCGGTTCTTTCTGTTTCCGGCTCTGCAGTATCCGGGTCAGAAAAACCGAATGAAACCTGAAGACAGCGGAAAATCTGTCAGAAATTCATATAATGCGTGAATAATATGTACAAATCCTGAAACAAAAATTGACAAATTATGTTAAATATGTTAAGTTGTTCATAGTTAATTGTTGTTGCCCGCAGAGGAAAACAGCAATGGATTTTGAAATAAGGGAACCGGTTTTTGCTGTGGTATATGGCCGGTACACGGAAGAGAGATGAGCAGATGGCGATCAGACGTGAACGAATGAAGCTTGGTGACTTGCTTATCAGGCAGGATGTTTTAACAGAAGAGGAATTAAAGCAGGCGCTTGCCCTGCAGAAGGGGAGCGGCAAGAAGATCGGAGAGGTTCTCGTAGATAACGGATTCATCACGGAGGACATGATTGTACGTGCACTCCAGATGCAGCTGGGACTCAAGGTTGTCCAGCTGACAGGAATAACGATTCCGAGAGAAGTCAGAGGGCTGGTCGGTGTAGATCTTCTGAAAAAATACACCTGCATACCCTTTGAGCTGGATCCTTACAATGCCAATATCCTTCATCTGGCAATGGCAGATCCGATGGATATGGCGGCGATCGATGATATCTCCATTGTAACGAATCTGCAGATAGAACCCTATATCGCATCAGCCAGAGAGATACTGGCGGCAATAGACAGATGCTACGGTGCATCGGAGACACTGGACGCCGCCAGACGTTTCACCCAGGAGAGGGCGCAGCTTCGCGGAAATGCAGCGGATGAGGACACGGATGCCGATGTCAGTGATGCTCCTATCGTACAGCTTGTGAGATCTCTGCTGGAACAGGCGATCAGGCAGAGAGCCAGCGATATTCATATCGAAGCACTGGAGAGCAAGGTGCGGGTACGATATCGGATCGATGGTGCCCTCTATGAACAGATGGTCTATGATAACAGCCTTCTTCCTGCAATCTCCACCCGTATCAAGATTCTGGGCGGCATGGATATTTCAGAAAAAAGAAAACCACAGGATGGCAGAATGTCGATCATGGTAGACAGACAGGATTATGATATCCGTATTTCTTCTCTTCCGACTGTCCATGGAGAGAAGATCGTCATGCGTATTTCATCCAAGCTGAATCTTACACGTAACAAAAAAGAGCTGGGACTTTCTCCGGAGGAGCTGGCACGCTTTGACCATATGCTGGCCAGTCCTTTCGGGATCATTCTGGTAACAGGACCGACCGGAAGTGGTAAATCCACGACTCTGTATACCGCATTAAGTGAACTGAATAAAGAAACAGTAAATATCATCACGGTAGAGGATCCGGTAGAGGCGGATATCGAAGGGATCAATCAGGTACAGGTCAACAATAAGGTGGAGCTTACCTTTGCCTCAGCTCTGCGGTCTATTCTCCGTCAGGATCCGGATATCATCATGATCGGTGAGATCAGGGATCGGGAGACGGCAGCGATCGCGGTACAGGCTTCTATTACCGGACATCTGGTCGTGTCTACCCTGCATACCAATAATGCGGTGGGAACACTGAACCGTATGGCGGATATGGGTGTGGAGAGATATCTGATCGCAGATTCCGTAGTAGGTGTTATTGCCCAGAGACTGGTCCGGAAGCTTTGCGGACACTGTAAGAAGATGCGCCCGGCAACGCAGGAAGAGAAGCGTCTGATGAAGCTGGATACGCAGCAGGATATCAGTGTTTACGAGCCATGCGGCTGTGATTTCTGCAGCCATACCGGATATTATGGCAGGATGGGTGTGTTTGAGATCATGGAGGTTAATGATGAAATCCGTGATCTTATCGCAGAAAACGGGACAACAGAGGAGCTTGAACGTGCAGCACGCAACAGCGGAATGAGAACCCTCAGAGAGAACGGGATCCGCTATGTACTGGACGGGATCACATCCGTTGATGAGATGCTGAAGGCATCCTATGAGTAAGGATTTTCTGACAGCAGGGGAGAAAGAGATATGTACAGCTTAGATGAGATACTGATACAGTCAGTAGAGGAAAAAGCCTCCGATATCCATCTGACAGCAGGAAGAGCACCGTGCTATCGTGTGAACGGCGCACTGATTCCCGCTGAGGGGGAACGGCTCACTCCGCAGATGCTGGAGGAGCTTCTCTTGCCGCTGATGGATGTCCGGCACAGAGGAGAGCTTCAGGAGAAGGGACAGACGGATTTTGCCTATGCAATTCCGGGAGTGGGAAGATTTCGCGTGAATGTATTTAAACAGAGAGGAACGCTGGCGGCGGTTATGAGAAGCCTTCCTTTTAATATTCCGAAGCCGGAAGAGCTTGGGATCCCGGCAGAGGTTGTGGAGATGACTTCGCGCAGAAGAGGACTGGTACTGGTGACAGGACCGACCGGCAGCGGCAAGTCTACCACGCTCGCATCCCTGATCCACGTGATCAATGAGAATTATCCCTATCATATTATCACGCTGGAGGATCCCATTGAGTATCTGCACAGACATGATAAGTCAGTGGTAAACCAGAGGGAGATCGGCAGTGATTCGTCAGACTATGCGCAGGCACTGAGGGCAGCACTGAGAGAGGATCCGGATGTGATCCTGGTAGGGGAGATGAGGGATCAGGAAACGATTTCCACAGCGATCACGGCAGCGGAAACCGGTCATCTTGTATTTTCTACCCTGCATACCATAGGGGCTGACAAGACGATTGACCGTATCATTGATATATTCCCGCCGGAACAGCAGCAGCAGATCCGTATCCAGCTTGCATCCGTGCTGGAATGTATCGTTTCCCAGCAGCTTCTGAAGAGAGCGGACGGAAATGGCCGCGTGGCTGCACTGGAGGTACTTTTTGCAAATAATGCGGTGCGTAATCTGATCAGGGAAGGAAAAACTTACCAGATCGCCTCCGTCATGCAGACCGGTAAACGTGCCGGAATGCAGACAATGGATGACGCATTGTATGATATGTATATGAAAAAGCTTATTGATGCGGATGTTGCGGTGACATATGCGCAGGATCCGGTAAGCATGAATAAAAAAGTCAGTTTCGATCTTTCGTATGAGCCGTTTTAGCGGAAACGGTCAGAGAAAAGAATAACTGGCAGGACAGAGGGAAGTGATGAGATGCCAGCTTTTGTCTACGTGGCAGCAGATAAAAAAGGGAAAGAGAAGAGAGGAACGATTGAGGCCGAGAGCCGGGAGAAGGTTCTGGAGATCCTGAAGAATGATGGTCTGATCCTGGTTTCTGTCAGAGAACAGGGAGTGCTGAACAGAGAACTTGATTTCTCCATAGGCAAAAAAGTGAAGCCGCGCGATCTGAGCGTGTTCTGCCGCCAGTTTGTCAGCATTACCCAGGCGGGGGTTCCGATGAAGGAAGCGCTGCAGATGCTCTCTGAACAGACAGAGAATAAATGGCTCAAAAGAGCGATCTCGGAAGTCCTTCTCAGCGTGGAAAAGGGAAATACCCTGGCAGATTCCATGCGGGGCGAACCGGATGTGTTTCCGCCGATGCTCATCAATATGGTGGAGGCCGGTGAGAACTCGGGCAGCCTGGACAGGTCTTTTTCAAGGATGGCAGTCCATTTCGAGAAGGAAACGAAGCTGAAGGCTACGATCAGAAAGGCGACCATTTATCCGATCATCCTGATCCTTGCCGCGATTGGTGTAATTGCGATCATGATGCTGTTCGTTATCCCGATTTTTATTGATATGTTTGCAGATCTGGATGTGGAGATGCCGGCGATCACCATGTGGGTCATGAACACCAGCAGATGGGTGACTGCCAACTGGTACATCATACTGGCAGCGATCATTCTGGTGATCGTGGCATATAAGCTGATCTACAGGACAGAGCAGGGCAGACTTGTGATCGACAGGATAAAAATGAAAATGCCTCTTTTTGGTAAGCTGACAGTCAAGACGGCATGTGCACAGTTTGCCAGAACGATGAGTACCCTGCTGTCATCCGGTATTTCAACCATTGATTCACTGGAGACTGTGGCAAAGATTATCAATAATATTCATTATACGAATGCTCTGATGAGGGCGAGGGAGGAAGTCATGAAGGGAATCCCTCTTTCCGAACCTCTGACCGCATCGGGGATTTTTCCGCCGATGGTATGCCATATGACCGGGATCGGCGAGGAAACCGGTAATGTGGAGGATATGCTGGAAAAGCTGGCGGATTATTATGACGAAGAGGTGGAGATGACCACCCAGAGTGTGCTGGCGGCTATGGAGCCGCTGATCATCGTGTTTATGGCGCTTGTGGTCGGTACGCTGGTCATTGCGGTTATCTCTCCGATCGGAGCCATGTACAATGGACTGGATAATCTGTAATAAAGGTTCCGGGCACATCTTCGCGAGTGGCAACCGCGTTAAAAGTTGCCGGATCATATTTTCGGGATGCTTCACGGCTTGCACAGGGAAGCTGTGTTCATCATAGAAATCGTGTAAATATCGTGTTTTCTTAATGATATGGAAGGGGGCGTGCAGAAAAGACGGGATTTAAATGATTTGCAGGGAATCAGGAAGAAGCGGGATTTCATGATTTCATCACGAAATCGTGAGGTCAGATCAAAAAAGTAACAGGAAAACCAGACAACGGGTTCATACCCGTTGAACCAGTCGTCAGACAGTGACATCCGTGTGTCAGCAGATAAAGGCTTGATCCTGCGCAGCACATGAGCAAATATCACTGTACTGGCACACGAAAAGATAAGGAGGCAATCATATGTTAAAGTTATTTAACAGAAAGAAAAAAGATAATAAAGGCTTTACATTAGTAGAACTTGTAATTGTAGTTGCTATTCTTGCCATCTTAGTTGGCTTACTGGCACCACAGTATACAAAGTATGTTGAGAAATCCAGAAAGGCTGCAGATGCCAGCAATATGGATGAGATGGTAAACGTTGTAAAAGTATTTGCTGCTGATCCGGCAAACGAACTCGCTGCAGGTACATATACTATCACTATTTCCTCAACAGAAAAGGAAACAACTGTTACACCTGAACCAACTACCTTGGTTACAAAGGCACTTACAGATGAACTGACAGCTTCTATCCCTAGTTGGGCAACTACAACAACAAAGTCCAAAAAATGGGGAAAAAGCGGTGCATCAGCAGATATTTCAGCTGCTATTACAGTAGGGGAAGACGGTGGCACCAGTGTGAAATATACAGTAAGTGATAATTCTGAGACAAGTAACAAGTTTGCAAAATATATGGAAACAGGTGCTGAAAAATAATCTTTACTCTGTATTAAGCGATTTTTGAAAGGAATTTACTCCTA
This sequence comes from Holdemanella biformis, assembly GCA_963605995.1. Classification (GTDB taxonomy): domain Bacteria; phylum Bacillota; class Clostridia; order Lachnospirales; family Lachnospiraceae; genus Blautia_A. Next base: position 29,111 of record CAVCYJ010000001.1, read on the forward strand.
TGCTTCTTTTCCTTGAACTTATCCCATATATAACAGTTTTCTTATTCGGAATCACCATCGGCAGCTTTCTGAATGTCTGCATTTACCGGCTCCCGCTCGGGGAGTCGGTGGTGACAGCCCCTTCCCATTGTATGTCCTGTGGACAGAAGCTTCGGTGGTATGATATGGTTCCGGTATTCAGCTGGCTGGTATTGAGGGGCAGGTGTCGTAACTGTAAATCAAAGATTTCGGCGCAGTATCCGATCATAGAGGGTGTCAATGGCATCCTCTGTGTGGTGATATGTGCGGTAAATGGCCTGAGGTATGACAGCGTGATCTACTGCCTGATGACTTCGGCACTCCTGGTACTGAGCATCATTGACTGGCGCACCTGTGAGATCCCTTTCGGGATCAATGTCTTTCTGTTTGTGCTTGGCATGGCAATGACAGTGGCTGACAGGGGAAATCTGGCAGGACATCTGATCGGAATGGTCTGTGTCAGCGGCCTGCTGGGTCTTTTGTATCTGGCGAGTAGCGGAAGTGCGATCGGCGGCGGTGATGTGAAGCTGATGTTTGCCTGCGGGCTTATTTTGGGATGGCAGAGGATTCTGCTGGCATTTCTGACCGGCTGTATTGTCGGTTCAGTGGTTCATTTGTTCCGGATTAAGGTCCGGGGCGCGGGACGGGTTCTGGCTATGGGACCTTATCTGTCTGTAGGGATTTTTATGGCTGCCCTGTGGGGAAACAGCTGGATTTCCTGGTATCTGAGACTGCTTGGAATTTAGGGGACTGCTCCGGCTGTGTTTTTGCACGGCAGGGCATATGTGGACAGCAAAGGGAGTGGACAGCAGATGCTCCCGGGTTTTATTTTCAGGTACAAAAGTGCATTTCACAGAGAAATGTATTTTTGCAGGTGAAAATACAATAAATACAGTGAAAATAATATTTTCCGGATGCCGGCATTCCGGAGGCAGATGTGCCGGCGGGAGATTTACTGTACTGGATGGAGGACTAAAGATGGCACGGTTTTTGAGTATAGAGGCGGAGAGTACACAGCTTCGGGTCGGAGAGGTGGAGATTGCCGGACGTAAGGGCAGGATGATCCAGTGTTTTGTGATGCCGGTTCCGCAGGGGACGGTTGAGGACGGACAGATTCGTGATACCAGAGGACTTGGAGTCCGTCTGCGGCAGGAACTGGACAGGAGAAAGATCCGTACAAAAAAAGTTTACTTTGTTACTGCATCTACGAGGATCGCAAGCAGAGAGGTGAGGATTCCGCTGGTCAGGAAAAGCAGGATCCAGAGTATTATTGAAGCAAATGCCGCGGATTATTTTCCGATTGATGTGTCTAAATATGTGATGTCATATATTGTTCTTGGCGTGACCGGACTTCCGGAAAAAGGAAAACACGGAAAGAAGAAAGAGGCTCAGGAAGAGGACGGAGAATACAGGCTGATGGTTTATGCCTCTCCGAAGTCGATTTCTGCCGCTTACGGTGAGTGTGCGGATAATGCCGGCCTGGTCATGGAAGGGATCACGCATACGGCCAACACGGTATATCAGGCAGTTGAGGAGGAATATGCTTCCGGTATACATATTCTGATCAAGGTTGAGATGGAGGGAAGCGTTATCAGTATCATCCGTGACGGTAAGCTGAGCCTCCAGCGAAATGTAAATTACGGAGTGGAGAACGCAGTAGAGGTTCTTAGGAATTTTCCCCAGTTTGGCGAACAGCTTGAGGTGCAGGATGCGCTGGAGCTTCTCGGAGAGCGTAAGCTGCTGGATTCATCTCTGGATGACGGGAGCGGAGAACAGGGGGATCCGGTGAAACGCGAGGTTACGGAGAGTTTCCGGTATCTGATCGGAAATATTTCCAGAATCATGGATTATTATATTTCCAGAAATGGAGATATGATTTTTGACAGTATTGCCCTGTGCGGTCTTGGAGGCCGGGTGCAGGGGATCACGGAGCTTTTTTCCTATGAGCTGGGCCAGAGCGTGGAGCGGATTTCACAGATTAAGAGATATAAGGTGCCGGCATCCGGTGATAAAGAGGGACTGTTCCTCTATCTGGCGGTGGCAGACCCGGTGAAGTCAGGACTCAACCTGATGGAGAAATCCGGAAGAAAGAAAAAGGAGCAGAAGGATACGCTGAGCGGAGCCGTGGTTGTCTTTGCGGTGGGTGCGGCGGCCGGTATCCTGCTGACAGGTGTGGGTTATGCGACCCGGATTTATCAGCAGCATGTGCAGGAGAGCCTGAATAAGCGTATCACCGAAGAGAGTTCGATCGAAGATGTCTACAATGCTTATACTGCTGCGAAATCGAAGTATGAAAATTATGAGAGTATGTATCAGTATACCAGCACTCCTAATGAGGGACTTAAGAGCTTTATAGAGGAGCTTGAGGAAAAAATGCCCTCGGATATCACAGTGGAAAGCTTCAGCTCTACCGGAAGCCAGGTCAGCTTTTCGATGCGGGTCAGCAGCAAATCGGCGGCAGCGAATACACTGATGCAGCTTCGTACCTTTGAGAGTCTGGCAACTGTGACGACTACGGGTATTGACGAGGCAGAGGACGGAACCGTATCCATGAGTGTGGCATGTACCTACTCAGATCCGGCACCTTTAGACAGCAGTGCAGAATAGGGAGGCAGACGAAGATGAAGATGGATATGAATATTTCCATGCGGGATAAGAAAATACTTCTGATGTTTCTGGGACTGGTTTTCTTTGCTGTGGGATATTTTTTCGGATATAAGCCGCAGATGGAGGAGGCACAGAGCATTCAGGATTCGAATGCTCCGTTACAGGAACGTCTGAAAGACCTGCTCAAACTGGCAGAAAACAAGGATTACTATCTGGAGGAAACTTCTTCCATCCAGACAAAGCTTGACAAATATACTTCGGAATTTCCGGCGGACATCCGTTCCGAGGACGGGATCGTACTGGCTCAGGACATGGAGGATTCCCTGGATATGCAGATCTCCGGTGTGGGGCTTGGAACAAGGGAATTTGTTGCGGCTCTGGACGGAAGTACGGAGGATCCGCTGCTGGATGTGCCGGATGAGACAATGTCTGAACAGGCAAATGAGCAGACACAGTCTCAGCTTGACGAGATCGAGGGAACGGATGTACAGGGAGAGAAGGAACTGCAGCAGGCATCGGATGCGGAAGCAGAAAAGGCAGCCAGCCAGCTCACCAGCCCGGTACTCTACCGCACACAGGATACCCTCCAGTTTACCGGAACCTATGCAAGCCTGAAGGACATGGTGGAGTATCTGGCAGACCAGAGCGGCAGAATGACACTTGACAGTGTGAATGCTTCCTTTGATTCCACCACGGGAAATCTTACAGGAAGTATCGTTATCAATCTTTTCTCCATGGCAGGAACAGGACAGACCTACACAGAGCCGGATGCAGGCAGCGTCAGCTACGGCACCGACAACATCTTCGGAACCATCGAGACAAAGAAGAGCAAAAAAAAGAGCAAGAAGAATAAGAAGTCCGCAGACGAGACTTCAGCCTCCGCAGATACTACCGGGCAGGCACAATAGGGAGAGTATGTTAGAGGGGAGAACTACAAAAGCCCCTCTATCTGTGTTTTTATAAAAGTTCAGCAAACCCCACCGCCTTCCCCCGGGAAACTACATCATAAGAGAAGGGAGCATCCGACAGTTGGACAGACAAAAGAACCGAAACTCAAATGCAGGTATGACACTGCTGGAAGTAATCATTGCAGTGAGTATCTTTTCCATAGCTGCGCTCGTGCTCCTGCAGAGTTTTGTGACATCGAGCAGAATCAATAAGAAATCGAATTCCTATCTGGAAGCAACTACTGTGGCGCAGAATATCATGGAAGAGATCAAGTCAAAGAAGTTTGAAGAGGTTTCGCTGGCATTTAATTATCCCGTCGACAGCAGTGGTGCCGCAAGGCTGACCTTCCTGAATGACCAGAAAAGCAGGATCAACAGCGGTACCGCAGACGAACTGGGAGTCAGGGAGATTCTGAAGACTAAAGACAGCAGTGGTTCTCCGGTATATAATCCGGTACGAAAATATACGGAAGGTATTGACGAGTCGAAGGTGACTGCATCTGTGATCTCGACAGACAATGGCAAAACTTACAAATTCAATCCGAGAAAAACAGGGGATAATGCGTCGAAATATTATTTTGAGCTTACGAATGTAACGGTCAACCATGAGACATTTGATGCTCTGGTGACATTTGACGGAAGCGAAAGTTCAGGGTACAAGAAGAAAAATGCCAAGAGCAGTGACGAGGGAAAAAATGATTATCTGGCACCGAATATCTCGAAACTGGACACAAAGTCGAATGCTTTTTTGATCATGCCCCAGAACTGGGATGAAAATGCCATGCAGCAGCTTGTAAATGCACAGCATACAAAAGCCCTTGAGAAATGGAGAGATCAGGAGGCTGCTGATCTTGTCAAGGGTCCTGATGAGACAAATGAGGAGTTCGCTGCACGAAAAGAGGAGTATGAGAAGCAGAATCCGCAGCCGCAGATACTTGACTGGGAAGAAGTATACAAAAATACCAGAAGAACTCTTTATGTAAAAATAGAGGAAAATAACGGAACGATAAAAGCGGAAGCCAAATATACACTTTGTGCTTATAATTATACGAAGTCAGGCGGAAGCACTTATGAATCTATGGGATTTTGTCCCTGTAATGGAACCGGTGAAGAGGGTGATAACATAAAAGACGGATGCTTCTGTACATATAAAAGTGCTTACGTGCCTTTCTACAGTTCCGAGACAGGAGAGAGCCTGAAGAATCTGTTCGTTTTTTATTATCCCAATTATAATTCTCAGAATGCTTCCAATCCATATGATAAGATCGTGCTGGATAATACGACAAATTATGAAGTGAATTTTTATGTAACCAAGCAGAGAGATGAGGAAAACGGAATCCCGGGTTATACACAGGAGGCCATGTACCGTATGTCTCTTACTGTCCAGGAAAATCCGGTAGCCCGTGGAAAAACAAACTGGTATACAAATCCAAGTCTTTATCGTGCAGTAACTAAACTCCGTACAAATCTGGACTATAATATCAGTGGAAGCAGTAATATGGAAGAAATACTGAACCGTCCGAAGATTTCTCAGATGTCCCTGACGTATCAGGCGGTAAATGACAGCGGAGATACAGGCCAGAAGGTCAGAGGCAGTGCAGCCAAGAAGGTTCTGGAATACAATAATCTTGATGACAGAGAGGAAGAAGACCGTATTTATACTGCAAAGGTAGAGATATACAAAGCCGGGGCAGCCGCAAAAAACTTTCAGGGCGAAAAGCCTGTAGCTACGTTGGATGGAGCTAAGGAAGACTGATTTTTCAGGAGGAATGGATGAGTAACAATAATAACAGCAAAAAACAATATAACAGGGGTTTTTCTCTGTTTACAGTTCTTGTAGCGGTATCTTTTGCGGGAATTTTGGGATTACTTGTTTTGTATATGGCTCTTTCTAATTTCAATATGAAGATTACGGATCTGAAGGGGAAAGACAGTTTTTATACGGCAGAACAGGCACTGGAGGAAATCAGGGCAGGCTTGCAGGAAGATGTGGGAGATGCTATGTCCGTGGCATACACGAAGGTCATGGAAACCTATAATAAGGATTCCGGTTCCGGTGATGTATCTCTGGACAAACAGCGTCAGAATGATTTTAAAAGCTATTTCGTAGATGAACTGGTTGAAAAACTCCGGGACGGGGAAGGTCAGAGCGAAAACAGATATAAATTACAATACCTGAAAAATTATGTGGATCTGTCAGGAAAAATTGATAATGACAGAGAATCACTGCTCATTATCAATCCGAACGGTGAGGACCCTGTTATGGAAAGCAGTGAAAAAACAGGCATTTTGCTCAAAAATCTGGAAGTAATCTATGTAGATGCGAAGGGAAGAGCTTCTGTTATTGAAACGGATATCCGGCTGAAAATCCCGGAGGTGGAATTTCCGACCCCATCTACATTACCGGATCTTATGAATATGATCGTTGTGGCAGATCAGGGAATTGTATGTAAAGGTGCCGCAGGACAGAATTCAACGATCAGCGGAAGCATTTATGCCGGGCTGTTGCCGGATGAATTATCCGGAAAGGATAAAGGGACAAGTATTTACGTTGAGCCGGGTGCCAGTCTGGATATTACTTCCGGAGATAAAATTGTAGCAGAAGGCCTGATCGATGTAGAGTTAAATTCAACATTTACCACCGGTACGGGGGTAAATCTGTGGGCGAAGGGTCTTAATACGGATTCTGCACAGCTGGTAAGCCTGACGGGTTCCACGTATTTCGCGGATGACCTGACTATTTCGGGACGTAATAATCGTGTGGTACTTGCCGGAAAGTACTATGGATATGGGTTCACGGAATCTGCTTTGTCATCTGACTGTAAATTTAAAGAAACTTATGAAAATGCAGATACAAAAACTGCAGATCTGAACAGCGCGATTTCCATTAACGGAAAAAATACTACGCTTGATCTTTCCGGAATACAGAAACTGATGCTGGCAGGTAAGAACTATATTGCGAGTACAAAAATTCCTGTATCTGAAGCACAGGGAGAGAATAAACAGGATCTTATGACCGGAGAAAGTCTGACAGTGAAGGGGACACAGATCGCATATCTGGCTCCGACTGAAATACTGGGCAGCAGTAATATGTCAGAAAAAGACAGGAGTGCGATGAACAATCCAATGACCTTTGATGTGTTCAGCTCCTATTATGCAGATAAGGGTCTGAAGGATACGGATGCAGATCAGGTTGCGGTTCAGTGGGATACCCCTGTGGAATTATGGAACAATAAAACTCTCCGGGAAATCGGCGTGGATGAAGATGAACCTGTAAAAACAGTTTTTTATAATAATGGTGAAAATGGCTTTGTGTATTTATATCTGAATTTTACGGACAGTCAGAAAGCGTCTGATTTTATGCAGTATTTCTATCAGGGCAGTATAAAAGAAAAAATGGACCAGTATCTGTCGTTTTATTTTGGCAGTGATGGTTCCGGAATTAATATATTAGATCCGCAGGCATATCTGCGCTATGTCACCAATGGGAATGTGCTTTCTTATGACAGTGATAAACAGAGCGGAAATATGGAGGCTGCAACAAATGCAGGAAGTCCGGATGCTAAAGTGCTTCAGGAGCAGATTGGTTATCAGAATACCTGGTATGCCCTGAACAGAAAGATGATCACCAGTTATGATCTGCTGAATACAGAAGTAAAAGAGGATGACGATGAAACCCATAATGAGACGGCAGCGGACAGAAGCGTATATGATAATCTGGTAAATGAAAAGAAGATGGTTCAGTTTATAGAGAATACGGTTCAGGATGGGTCTAAAAAATATGTATATCCTGTGAATGCGGATAACAGTGATTCGGAAGCGATCATGTATCACAATGGTGCAAGCAGTACCTTTAAGGTAAAAAAGAACGGACTGGAAACAACAGAAACTGTCAGCGGTGCGAACCAGACATTAAAGATCACGAAGGCGAATGAAGATAAATTACGTCTGGTAGTATGCACCGGAGATGTAGAAATTGAGGACGGAGTTCATTTCAGGGGAATTATCATGACCAGGGGGACTCTTACACTTGGCACAGGTGCAACACTGGAATCCTCTCCACTTGAAGCTGCGAAGGTATTTCAGGCACAGATCAGTTCTCTGGAAGATGGTGAAACTGCCAGGGCACAGGATTTCTTCTGGGATGGTGATAAATATGTTCTTGGAAATTCTTCCTCTTCAAGTACAGATAATAATACAGATAATTCTGAAGTTTATGATCTGGCAGATTGTGTAACTTATGAGAACTGGAAAAAAGAGTAGCCCGCAGACAGTGATCTCAGTATGTGGATAAACAAAAAAGGAAGGTGATGCGGATGAAAAAGAAAAACAGAGGTTTTACTCTTATAGAAATGATCGTTGTCGTATCTGTATTTGCGATACTTCTTGGGATTCTGGTTCCTTCCCTGAACTCGATACTGGGATTTCGGGTACAGAGAGCGGCGAATTCCATTGCAGCGGCTCTGGATCAGACAAAAACTGAAGCGTCTAACCGCCTGGTCGGAGAGATGAAGCTGGAGAAGCGTTCGGACGGATATTATATCAGCTATATCCTGGACAGAGGTAAGGTAAACGGTCAGGAGAATATAAAGACGAATGAGAATGAAGAGAAGATTGCCCCTTCCGGGACACAGATCAGCTATGTGATAAATGGAACAGAACAATCTATTGATGAAGGTAGCGGTATTGTCATTACATTTGACAGGGCAACGGGGGGATTTCTGCCGCTGCAGCAACAGGAGGAGGGCTGCTGGGATCATTATGATATTTTTGGTGCATTAGAAAACGGCAGCAGTATTTTTGCAGACAGAAGCGGATTAACTAATCTGGGATATTGTGACCGTATCATTGTCAGGGGCGGAGGCAGAGTCCGGAACATTGTTTTATATAAAGATACCGGAAAGTATAAGATCACAGCAGGATGACCGAGTGGATATCCGGCTGAAATGAATGGAACCTGAGGGGGAGATTATTTATGGGAAAGCGTAACGGAAAGCAGAAACTGAACAACAGCGGACTGACCCTGATCGAATTGATCGTTACGATTGCGATCATTGGCATTTTTTCCGGAGTTATAGTGACCTATATTACATCAGGCTCCAGTCTGTACAGAAATACCTCCAACGCTGTGAAGATCCAGACAGAAGCGCAGGAAACATTTGACAGGCTTGAAGATATCATAGTTAATGCCAATCGAACAATATCGTATGATGCAACGGGGCATGTCTTTAATACTGACAGTTATGATAAAAAATTATCCGGTGCAGATGAAGATGGTTCATCTTCTGATAATACAGAGGATAATGTTGTAAATGTCAGAGACACGATTACATGGGACCAGACAACGAAAGAACTCAGCTACATTCGTTATGAGAAATCCCAAAGTGGATGGACATCGTCTGATCCTGAGATTTTAGCCACAGATGTTACATATTTTAACGTAGATACAGGTAAGATTTCGAGCGACAATATTGTCAGTTTTACTCTCAGAATAAAAAAAGGAACGAAAGAAATCGAGACAATGCACAGCGTCGGACTGCGCAACAGCCTGAAATCTGAAAGTGCAGCTGGCTGAAGCAAAGGCATACGTAAATAAGAGCTGAATCGTATAAGCATTAAGGGGACTGGTGATTTTGCCAGTCCCTTATTTTGTAAAAGATTTCACAATTTTTCCCATGTACTCACATTGAATTTGACAATATTTTGTGATAGGCTATAAGAGTGAAAAAATATAAAATATAATGTGGTTTTTACCAAGGAGAATCAGGAAATATATGAAAATCAGGCATAAAAAAGTGGCAGCATCAGGAATAGCGGTTGCCCTGGCGGGCATTTTGGGAGTGGGAGCGTTACTGCAGACCAGTGTCTCTGTACAGGCATCTTCAGCCATGATGCCCGGTATCGAGCAGATCGTAAATGATACAACGGCAGATAAACCCTTTAAGATCCTTGAGATCGTAGATGAAACAGATGATGCGGAGATCGGATATTATGTATCCGGGCAGGAACCGTATGTCAAACTGTATTCCTATACATATAAATATACAGAGGATGGAGTGGAAAAAGAAAAAACAATCCATTTCCAGACACTGGAGGAAGGCCTGGAGCAGCTGCCGAACAGGAAGCTCCGTACAGAATTTGCATCGAATACAAAGACGGACTCAGAGGGAAACGCAGAAGAAACAGGGATAAAGGATGTGAAAGACGTTTCTTATCAGGCGGGAACTTCTTCGATGGATGAACAGAGCTATCCTCTTTCTTACAGCGAATATACGGAGAAATATTTTCTTACAGATGATGAAAAAGACTCAAAAGCATGGACGCAGATAGATTTCAGAGATATCAGTACCGGAGAGAGCAGAACAGATATTGTTAAGGAAAAGGGAAATTATCAGGAGAATGCAGCCGGCACCGGTGACTATACAAAGCAGGATCAGGAATATTACCCGATCCGCAGTGACTCTGATGAAGATAAAGCGAAAACAGAGAAATACCGTGAGAATATCCAGAACTTTTATTATGCGGATAATGACGGAGCAGGAGCTTCTTATTATCTTGATTTTGAAGAAGTGGATAACAGTACGGTAAACCAGGCATTTAAAAATGAGGATAAAAGCGGAATCCTTGCAGATTATAATTATAATAACGGGGGATATGGATACTATGAAAATGTCTATAATGACCTGACAGAAGAAATTGTTCAGAATATCCTGGCCGGCACCTATACTTTTCCGGGAGAAAACATGGAATTGTCAAAGGATCTTTCGATTTCTGACAGTGATAAGAAGCTGGTGCTTATGGTTCCGGATAAGGACGGAACACGTACAGCAAGTGCCAGCTCTTTCTCTGATGGTGAGGATGATTTTTCCAGTATTAACGGGACAGATACAGACAGTCAGGCGGCAGAAGGAAATCAGACCTCCGGTCAGCCTGATATTTCCTCAGATGAAAGTCAGTCAGTACAGGCGGCATCGGATTCATTTTCAACAGGGGATTTTTCTGACGGAACGGATCCGGCAGCGGACGTAGGTAATACGGACACTCAGACAACGGACGATGCGGTGTCTGATACAGCGTTTGATTCTGACCCGGCTGCCCTGACGGACTCAGTTCAGACAGATGCCACAAAGCAGCCGCTTATTCCCTATACTCAGACAGAAAAAGATGAGAACGGACAGAAAGTAACAGAGCTGGATCCTGACATTGGCACATCCGCCAATCCAGAGGTATATTATGGTGTGACAATCGATACCTATCCTTATTATCAGTACACACTGATCAGTGACATGAAGAAGATTGTTCAGTGTGCGAATGTAAATGCGGCTGCTGTAGCAGACGGAACTTTCATGCCCAGTGCTGAGTATGAAGAAAACAATATTACCTTTCAGGATGGTCAGTACTGGTATTGGATCGTAAATACAGACGGGACTTACACAAAAACTCCGATTTCTGTAGTTACACAGCGTCAGCCGGTTTCCTATGATGACATCCGTGAGCTTCCGGATCTGGGTTATAACTATTATTACAGAGTCAGACAGGCATATTTCTGCTGTAAAACCGCTGCATCAGCGGATACTGATTCGAATGCACAGCAATCCTCTCAGTATTTCGGATGGTATTCCCCTTCATATCCGGAGAACCAGGATGTATATATACCGGTCAGTGATAATGTAAAAACAGCCACACATTACATCTCCGAGGCAGAGTATAAACTGACTCCGGGTACGGGAAATTATGATTTCGTTCCGGATGATAATGCAGAGGCACAGACAGTAGAAGTGAATCATATGTATTATCAGGGTGGCTATACAAACCATGACTGGTTTAAACGTTATGTATTTCATCTGTCACCGGAAGACGAAGATGAAACAGTCAGGAAGCAGTTTGATAATTTTAAAATAGAAGTTACAACGATGACTGCTGAAAAATTCAATGAAATGTATGGCGGGGAAGTATCAGAAGTCGAATCCATGGTCAGCGAAGCCGGAGTAGAACTGGTA
>CAVCYJ010000002.1:0-36371 GCA_963605995.1 Holdemanella biformis
TGATACAAGCAAGTCCCCACCCACTGCTTATTGCTTTTCGCAATTGAAGCAGGGGACTTACTTGATTCGGTTAAAAACGAATTCAATATGGAGGTAATTAAAAATGATGAATGAAGCTGTTATGAATCTGCTTAAGAATGGAATGTGGGATCTGGCTACTTGTGCAAACGGAGAACCGAATGTAGTTCCTGTTGCGTTCAAGGATGTATCTGATGATGGAAAGTTACTCGTTGGTGATGTTTTCCTTGAGACAACTCTCAACAATCTCAAGGCAAATGATGGAAAGATTGCTATCTCTGTTTATGATGCTAACAATCTTGAAGGCTATCAGATTAAGGGCACAGCAGAGTATGTCACATCTGGTGCTGTAGTTGATACTTTCAAAGCTGCTGTAGAGAAGATGTTCAACGGAGCAGCAACTGCAAAAGGCGCTCTTATCATCACACCTGAGAAGGTTATCGTAACTACCCCGGGAGCAGACAACAAGAAAGAACTGTAAGAATTAAGATGAATAAATAGTGTGGGTACTGTTGCGATTCCCACCCACACTATTGGTAAAAGAAGTAACTTTAAAGGCATCTATCGATGAAACAAAATGCGTGGACTGCGGTACTTGTGTTTCTATCCGCCACCGTAATGCACCATTTTTACTGGATAAGCAAAAAGGATGAAACCGGTAATTGATCAGTCTCAATAATTGTTTCAAGCATTCTGTCAAACCTTTCCGGATATTTTCCAGCTGCCTGAAATGCCAGTTTCATGAAGATTCCAGTGCCGATGTTAGTAAAATCTAACTCATGTCTTCTAAAAAACCGTGTGAAAACAACACTGTAATTCCACACGGTTTCTTTTCTTATACATTCATTATATCGCTTTTACCTGGTTTATCAACCAGATTTTGTTATTAATTCTGTAGTTTTAATACAATCTTCCTGTACTTGTGTTGCTCTTCCAGATGCGACACTGCCTTATGTCCATCATGCGGAAACATAATATAAAACATTCCTTCCGAAATCAATATATGATGCTCTTTTCCCCCACTCCACCTGGCAGCATCTTTTTCTTCATCATAAGATACCGCTTCCTGAAGATCAGAGATATCATTCCATGCCAGTTCTTCACATCCTTCTAATATAATCTGTACATCTATGTACTTTCTATGAGATTCAAATGTACCTTCCTGCATAGGTTTGGTCTTTCCACTTTGAACAGTAAAATATCCATTTTTCAGATCATATCTTCTTTCTTCCAGTGTCTCAATTCTCCGGATCTGCTGAAATGCCTCGGAAATTCCCGGCACAACAGTTTCATACATACTTATATTTTTTATATTATCGACAATCATACTCTGCTCCTACTTAATCTGTGCTGAAGTAGGATTATAGAACCCTGCCGTTTCTCTTTTACTTCCTGACACATCTTCTTCTGTGAAACTCATATACTTGATGCCAATTCTGTTTTTATAAGCAAATGCAAGGTGTAATCTTCCATCTTTTCCCTGCATCAGATATGGATACTCATACTGTTTGTTATTTGTTGTATTCTCATCCCCACAGAAGCCTTCGCCTCTTTCCATCAGACGGATCATCGGCCATGTTTTTCCTTCATCCTCGGATAATGCAACTGCAACCGGACATCTGAGTCCCGGCCATGCCACCTTTCCATACTCTGGATTCGGTGCATGAGTCGGATTATAGGCAATTGCGATCCTTCCACTTGTAAGCCGAACAGCACTGATACTGGAATTATTATTTGGAAGAACAGTAGGTACAGGTTTTGTCCAGCTCTCTCCCCAGTCTTTTGAATCACTGATATAAATATGATCCGCAAAACGGCTTCGTAAAAAGCAGACAAGATGTCCATTTTCCAGCTCTACCACATTCGCGTGCACTGCACCGTTGCTTTCCGGCATTTCTACTGTTTTCCATGTTTTTCCCTGATCATCGGAAATTCTGAACACAGTAGGATCTCCCTCCAGTCCATTCTCTGAATCTGTGCAGACCCAGTTTCCAAAAATCCATCTGCCATTTGATAAAATCTGAATCGGCTGACGGCAAAAACTTCCTTCTTCTGGAAAAATCACTGAAGCTTCTCCCCATGTTTCCCCACCATCGTAGCTTTTCTGGCATCTGATCACAGAAGTAAACTGCATATTGTCTTTTCCTTCCATGCGGTCAAGTTGAGCTGTATACATTGCCCATACTGCACCATCCGGTCCTATAAAAAGAGATGGGTTCTGTTCACTGCGTTCAGAATCATAAGATACTTGTATCGGTTCACTCCATGCAGTTGTTCCCTTCCTCCACTTTGCACATACAATGCTGATGTCTTTACTTCCTTCAAAAGAACCTGCAAACCATGCACAAAGCATATCTCCATTATTCAGTTCCAGTAATGCCGGGGCATGTGCAGTATTATATTTTCCCGGTGGAATCATTGCTTCCAGCGTTCCCATATCATCATTTGCATAAATTTCTCCGTCCGGAGTCAGTCCCTGTATATGTTTCCATTCCATTTTCACTTCGCATCCTTTCTCAATCTTTTACTTATTTATATGCCCATATTGATAATTGCGGAAACAACATATAAACTGCAATGATCAATGTCATGATTCCCCATAGCGGCAGGATTTTCTTCGCAATCTTAAACGGCTCGACTCCCGCAATCGGTGCCATAATATACAGACTCACACCAAATGGTGGTGTCAGAGATCCAATTGCAACAATTCCGGACATTCCCGCACCATAAACCATTGGATCAATTCCAAATGATGCCGCAATTGGCGCAACGATTGGTACGATAATTGCAATTGGGTTCATAAACATCATACCAACAGACATTACCACAATACTTGCCAGAATAAATGCTGTTGGAGATGACAGGATCTTTGTGATTGCCCCGCCGATAATTTCGCCTCCATGAAATACGTCCATAAGGTTGGAAAATGCCACTGCAAATGCCAGCATCATTGCTACGGAAGCAACATTTTTTACAGAGCCTACAATTGCAAGCCAGATGCCTTTCCAGTCAAGAGATTTATAAATGAACAGAGATACGATACAAGCATATACAACAGATACAGCCGCGGCTTCTACAACAGTCAGAAGTCCTGAAAAAATGCCGCCCAGAATGATCACGGGTGATAAGATTCCCCAGATACCATGTCCAATTACTTTTCCAAAACCTTCTGCCCGGAGTGCTTCGTAGGATTCTGAAATCTTATTCTGATCGCCAACATCTTTACGGCAATGCATTAATGTAATTATAATCAGTGCCGCTGCACAGGTAAAACCAATGACTGCACCAACTTTAAACATTTTTCCTTCATCTGTTCCCGCCATTGCACAATACTGTAAAATAGCAGAGCTTGGTGGAATAAGCTGTCCCAGAGAACCTGCCGCTGCGATCATGCAGGCAAAGAACAGACGGTCATATCCATATTCAATAAGAATTGGGAGCACCATCGCTCCAACTGCTGCAACAACTGCCATTCCTGATCCGGAGATCATTCCATAAAAAATTGCAGTCAGCACAGCTACCAGCGGAATACAGGAACGAAATCTTCCAAGGAAATACCGAAACACATTAAAAATTTTCTCTGTAAGCTGTCCCTGCGACATAATATTACCAGATACTACAAACAATGCAATTGCTACATACGTTGTTTTCCCTGCTGCACTGGTGAGCCAGCTAACAATATCCGACATCCCATAAAGGGAACCTCCCGTCAAAAACGATGGAATGATAAATGCTGCTCCATACGCAGATACCATCGAAAATCCCAAAAGAAGCAGAACAACAAAAAATACTCCAAATATTACACCAATCATTTTTACACGCTCCTTTCCAGCAGACTAGGATACAGATACTACATCTGCAGATTTCAAAGTTTTCAAAAACATTTGCATATCCCTGACAAAGTTCAGGGCGAATCCAGCTGTCGGTGCCAGATAAATGATCCACAATGGCATTCCTGTCACTCCAACAGTTCCTTCCGTCTTTGTTTTTATATCAAAAACAATCGCACCATAGATAAAAAATACACTTAGCACAGCATCCAGAAGATACTGTACAGAAAACAGAAAGTTCTGCAGTTTCTTTGGATATTTCATCGTTAACGCATCAACAATAATATTGGCTCCTCTTTTTGTACAATAACCTGCACAGAAAAAACACACCCAGATATAAGCGAAAATAGAAATTTCCTCCGGTATTCCCATCCAGTCAGGAAACAGAAATTTGCATACTACATTCACAGTTTCCATAATGAACATGACAATGATTCCTACCGCAATCACATTCTCTTCCAGGTTCTTCAATACATGGTTTTTCCCCTTTTCCATCATATAGCCCTTCCTTATCTTACCTTGTTTACAGACATCTTTATCGCATAATCCATTGCATTTACCAGACTGAGTTCATTCGCTATCCCCTTGCCAGCCTGGTCAAATGCAGTTCCATGATCTACAGATGCACGAATGATCGGCAGTCCAAGTGTGATATTTACTCCGGCTACTGCATCCCATTTCTGCTCTTCCTGATTATACACAAATCCGACTACTTTAAGCGGAATATGCCCCTGATCATGATACATGGCTACCACAATATCATACCATCCGCCTCTTGCCTTTGAAAATATTGTATCCGGAGGTACTGGTCCGTCGGCAAGGATTCCTTCTGCTTTTGCCTGAGTAATGGCAGGTGTGATCTCCTCAATCTCTTCCCGTCCAAACATACCGTTTTCTCCGCTGTGAGGATTCAGGCCTGCAACTCCGATCTTCGGATTTTCAATTCCAAGTTCCCTGCACGCCTGATCTGCAATTCGGATTACTTCCAGCACACGTTCTTTTTTTACCCTGTCACAAGCTTCTCTTAAAGAAACGTGAGTAGATACGTGAACAACTCTGAGATTCTCATGCGCAAGCATCATTGTATATTTTTCTGTTCCTGTATATTCTGCATAAATCTCAGTATGACCGGAATAATGATGTCCTGCAAGATTCATCGCTTCTTTGTTCAGGGCATTCGTAACAGTGGCATCAACTTCATGGTTCATAGCCAGCTCGATCACTTTACGAACATACTCAAATGCAGCGTGTCCTGCCATTGCAGAAACAACTCCACGTTCCAGTTTATCCATGTCAACCAGATTCATATCGTACACATCAATCGTTCCATATGTAAACAATGCTTCCTTCACACTGTGTACTGCATGAATTTTTATATTTTTTTCCACAATTTTCACTGCTGCTTCCATAACGACAGCATCACCGATGATCAGCGGTGCACACTTTTCATATACCGACGGATCAGATAATGCCTTTACGGTGATTTCCGGTCCAATACTTGCCGGATCTCCCATTGTAATTCCAAGAACTGGTCTGTTCTTCATCCCGCACCTCCTACTGCATACCTTTCTCTGCATTTTCTTTTAATACTTTTTTGATAGCTTCAATGCCGTCTTCCGGTACCTGATTAAATGGAGCACGACATTTTCCGACCGGGTATCCCATAAGAGCTACTGCTGTTTTTACAATGGTATTTGGGTTTCCATATTTAAAGCAGGCTCTGAATGATGCAATTGATTCATTTGCTTTCTTTGCCTCTTCTATCTTTCCTTCCATGAACAGTTCATAAATGGAAGACATTGTTTTTGGATACAGATTCGCACATCCTGCAATTCCTCCGGTTCCTCCTGCAAGCAGGTTCCAGATGATCAGTGCGTCATTTCCTGACAGAACGCTGAAATTTCCACTGGCTTTTGTTTTTGAAATATATTCCAGAATGTTGTTGAAATTTCCGGAGGAATCCTTTGCTCCCACAATATTATCAATTTCTGCCAGTTTTCCTACCGTTGCAGGTGCAAGTGCATTTCCTGTTCTTGCCGGTATATTGTAAAGAACGATCGGCATATCCGGCACTGCTTCCGCTACTGCTCTGTAGTGCTCATACAGTTCATTCTGAGAAGCTGCGGCAAAGGATGGTGTGATAATAGAGAGAACATCTGCACCCAGACTTTCTGCCATTTTTGACATACGGATCGTATCTTTTGTACTGATGCAGCCACTTCCGGCATATACCGGCACTCTTCCATTGGTTTCTTCAATAACCGTTCTTAAAACCAGTTCTTTTTCCTGATCATTTAAGATATATCCCTCTCCATTTGTTCCAAATGGAAACAGGGCATGAACTCCTCCGTTGATCAGACGGTTCACCTGATTTCTGAGTTCTGTAACATTAACACTTTCATCATCATTCATAGGTGTGATGATCGGTGGAATAATTCCTTTGATTTCTACTTTTTTCATTTTGCATACTCCTTATAAAATCTGAAGATACAATTCTCTTGCATCATCTGCCGTAACTGTTCTCATGTTATTTACCAGTAATCTCTGTACATCCATACCGGCTTCTACAAGGAAATCAAGATCATCTTTTGATACCCCGTATTCTTTCAGACTGACAGGAATATCAAGATGTCTGATAATACTGCACATTCTGTCAAGCACCCATGCTGATTTTTCTTCTACCGGAAGAGAAGTATCTCCCTCATGATTTACTCTGTCATATGCTGCCGCAAATCTTTCACGTACTACCGGCTCATTAAACTTCATTACAGGAGCCAGCATGATAGCATTGGAAACGCCATGTGGAATGTGATATTTTCCTCCCAGAGGATAGCTTAAAGCATGAACTGCAGTTGTTCCTGATGCGGTAATCGCAACTCCTCCGTAAAATGCAGCGATCAGCATAGCATTTCTTGCATCATCTGCATCTTTATCATCACACGCTGCTTCAATGTTATTGATAATAAGGTCAAATGCTTTTAATGCAAAAGTATCTGAGAATGGATTGGCTTTGTTGGAAGTAAAACACTCAATCGCATGTGCCATAGCATCAATGCCTGTAGCTGCTGCAATTTTTCTTGGCAGTTTACTGATCATTTCTCCATCCAGCAATACATAATCCGGAATCATTTCATCATTTACAATTCCTACTTTTAACTGCTTTTCCGGTACTGCTACAATAGCATTCGGTGTTGCTTCTGCTCCTGTTCCTGCTGTTGTCGGGATCATCAGGGATTTGACACATTTTTTTGCCAGCTTTGGATTATCAAGTAAATCTCTTACCTGATATTCATCTGTTGCGAGAATGGAGGAAAGTTTAGCAGTATCCATAACACTTCCTCCACCAACCGCAACAATGAAATCACAATTCTTATTTCTGAATTCAGCTACTACATTCTGCGCCTGGTCACAGGTAGGTTCCGGTGACAGATTGCTGATGATCTCATAAGGAACACCTGCTTCTTCAATATAATGAAGAGGTTTTTCCAGCAGACCTGCTCCAATAATTCCCTGATCTGCAAAAACAGCAACTTTTGTCGCATTCATTGCTACAACATCTTTCAAATTCTCTAAAGCACCTTTTCCTGCATATACGGCGTGTGGCATTTTTAAACTGTACTGTTCCATTTTTTTATTCCTCCTTAAGAAAATTTATCAGCTTTTCAATTAGATTTTCCTGTCCAAATCCACCTGATTTTGTGATGATATAAAAATCACGGTTTTCATATTCCAGTCGTGTCAGGACACATCCCGGGCAGATTTCTTTTATCGGCTCCAGTTCTTTGCATCCGATCGCCTCCATAAATCCCAGAAGCGTATCTCCTCCTGTGATCAGAAATGTTCCATCCATTCCCTCTTCAATTATTTTTCTGGTAAGATATCCCAGTGTCTGCGAAATACGAAGCCTGATTTCCTGAATATCATAATTCTTTGTTCTCGCATACAGAGTGGTTTCATTGCTGTCCTCTTTATCATTGCTGTCAATAATGAAATTCTTTCCTTTGTTCTCTGCTATCTGAAGCAGTTTTTCTTTTCCAGCTTCGCTGTCCCAGTAAGTTATTTCCAGTTTCTCCTCTGGTTTTAAACTGATTTTTGTTATTCCCTGTTTCTCGGCACATAAAAGCTGTCCTCTGGTTATCGGATTTACACTTCCGCAAATAACAACCAGATTTGTCTTTGTACTGTATTTCTGCGTCCTGCCCGTTTTCAGATTTAATATTTCCGGCAATTCTGCTGCAAATCCGGCACATCCTGCAAACACAGTTGTGTCGCATTCATTTTTTAGTTTTTTTCCAATTGCGCGTAACTGCTTCTCAGTTTCTGTATCAAACAGTAAAAGATCTGCACTCTCTTTTTTCTTATCATACTGTTCTTCTGAGATAAGAGCAACTTTATTGTGATATCCTGTATTTCTCAAAAGTTCTTCTATCTCGTCATATTGAACAGGTTCAAACGGATCATGCCCAAAAACGCTTTCTGTTACCGGAACACCATCAATGTACAAAATTCCTTTTTTTACAATCCTGTTCATCTTTGGAAATGCCGGAAGAAAAAATATTTTTTTATTTTCATATGCATCCTGGACTGCCTGTATCTCATACCCTACATTCCCTCTGAGTGCTGAATCTGTTTTCTTGTAGATATGGGAAATCTTCTGTTCCTTTGCTTCTTTACATATCTTATATACAGTTTCATAAGCACTTTTTCCGGAAATATGTCTTGTCTCAGCATCAATTACCAGTACCTCGCATTCTGTATTGATCTGTGGCCACTCTTTACTTACCACAACCTGAGTCGGAATCCCTTTTTCCGAAAACTGAACGCCTGTATCTAATGCACCGGTAAAGTCATCAGTCAGTATCAGCAATTTGATCACTGTTTCCACCTTCTTTCCTGTTTGCCTTCCTGATAATGCTATTGTATTGAATTTTATATTTTCTCTCAATTATTTTTGTCTCTAATTCGTTTCATTATGAAACATTTTAGTGATATATAGATAATTTCTTCTTGTATTTATCTTTGTCAGCATTTATTATTGTTTTATATTAAAACATTTCGGAGGGATTTATATGTCAAATGAGAGTATTCATGTTTTAGTTATAGCCCCTTATACAGGACTGGCAAATCTTATAAGAACAGTAGCTGAGGAATTCACAAATCTTCAATTAGATATTTATATCGGTGATCTGGAAAAAGGTGTAAAGATTGCTCATGACCATCTTCCCGGAAATTATGATGCAATTCTTTCCAGAGGTGAAACAGCCAGACGTATTCAATGCATCACTCCACTTCCCGTCATTGATATTTCATTTTCAGAATATGACATTCTGCGTACTTTAAAACTTGCAGAAAATTATACACAAAATTTTGCATTTGTAGGATTTAAAAGCATTATAGACACTGTAAAACTATTATGCAATCTTCTACAATATCCAATTGAAACCTATACAATCAACAGTGAAAAAGATATTGAACCAACTTTAGATCAGTTAAAAGAAAAAGGCATCTATCTTATCTTTGGAGACACCTCAACAAATTCCCTTGCAACAGAAAAAGGGATACAGTCAATTTCCATTACCAGTGGAACTGAAAGTATCAAAGAATCATTTCTGCGTATTTTTCAGTTATATGAAACTTTTTCCTCTTTCAAAGAAAAAGTTCATTTGCTGGAGGACAGTATGAGGCTTATGTCCTCTTCAACCGTTATCCTTGATGAAAATAATCAATTATATTTTTCTTCTTATCACGAAGAAGACTTTCCTGTTATCTTTCAATACCTGCAGTCTCTTCCAAAAGAAGATATCCGTGAATCTGTGGCAAAACAATTTCATTTAATAAATGAAAAGCTCTTTGCACTTCACACTCAAAAGCGTAATTATAGTACACACTCCTATTATATTTTTTCTCTGGACCTCAGCCCCGTTCCAAATCAGAGCAGCAAATATGGCGTAAAGTATTATAAGTACGAAGATGTAAAAAGTAATTATTATACTGGCTTTTTTGTCCTGACAACTTCTGCAATACAGCTTTCACCTCAAATAAAAGAACTGAACAACAGCCATATGCCTGTAATGATTCTTGGGGAACGAGGTACAGGAAAAGATCACATTGCCTATCGCCTGTATTTGGAGAGTAACCTAACTGATAAACCGTTTATTTCCATTGACTGCAATCTGATCACAGAAAGATACTGGACTTTTTTAACCAAGCACATAAATTCACCTTTCTGTGATAATAACAATACTATTTATATCAATAACATTCAGGCTTTAAGCGATTCCAAAGCACGTCAGCTTCTTTCTATTATCCTGGACACTAATCTGCATAAACGTAATCGTCTGATCATGTCCTGTTCGCTGACCATAAAAGAAAATCGTGATCCATCAAGAGATTTCATAGATTATCTGCCATGTACCACTTTATATATGCCGCCTTTACGTGAACTTGCAGATGACCTGGCTTCAGCATCCAGCCTTTATCTGGATAAACTGAACAATGAACTTTCCAGACAGCTTTCCGGATTTGAACCAGATGCTCTTTCTTTATTGTGCAGCTATGACTGGCCAGATAATTATATGCAGCTTAAACGAGTTCTCTCCGATGCTGCTATTCATACACAGTCGGGTTACATTCAGGCATCTACGATAGAAGAAATTCTCAACCGTGAAAAAAAGCAATATGCTATTACTGCTCCCCAAAATTTTGATAACAACTATGATAAAACCTTACAGGAAATAATACATGATGCTGTCATATCGACCTTATATCATTGCAACGGAAATCAATCAAAAGCTGCAGAACAGCTTGGCATAGGCAGAACAACTCTATGGCGATACCTAAAACAATAGAAAATCGCAACAGAGATTTCGCTTTTAAGGAGAAATCTCTGTAAATAGCATAAAGTAAAAAAAGTGAACCACGAGCGCGCAGTTCACTGTAAACATTTTACCCAGACAGATTGGGGTAATATAAAAAATTATGATCTCTGTATCCGCTCCGATGACTTCGGAGTGCCAGAAACAGCACAGATCATTGCAAAGCTGTTTCAAAAGAAAATGAAGGTCTGAAAGAATTTTTTATCCTGTATGACCATTCCACCTGCAGCTCCACTTATTTTATGTGTTTTTATATTATCACAGCTGTTGTCAAGCGGATATTCGCAATCTTCGGTCAGTCAGATGATCGCCTCTCTGGAAAAAGAACTCGGAATGAAATTATTATGCCGGGCGAGCCACGAAAAAGTAGATGAGATCAAAGGCCTGGACACTGGAATCATCCGAATCGGAACTTTCTCCAGCATCAGTTATCAGTGGCTTCCAGATCTCGTCAAGGGTTTTCAGAAAACTTATCCCAATGTGGAATTTGTATTTTACCAGAGAGACTATTCTTCTGTTGGAAAATGGATTCACACAGGTGCCATGGATTTTGGATTTATCACGCCTCCTGCTGTCTCCGGTTTACAGACAGAAATTATCGCCGACGGCGAAATGAAAGTGGTACTTCCTGAAAATCATCCTTTAGCATCCGCTGATAAAATCGAATTGCAGGACTTATACATTGCAGGTTTCTTTGAAAACTGTTTTATTCTTTCGGATTTCAGTCAGTCACCCAAGCTCTTATTTCCGAAAATTCCATCTAATGTCCTGGCTATTATATTCATGTCGACCGGTTTTACAATATGTCCATTCATTCCCGTTTCAAAGGCTTTCTTTCTGTCCTCATCAAAGGCATTCGCAGTCATGGCAACAATCGGAATATTTGCTTTCCTGTTATTCGGCAGTGTCCGAATTTCTCTTGTTGCGGTATACCCGTCCATTCTCGGCATCTGAATATCCATCAGAATCAGGTCATATCGATCCTCCGGTGCTTCATTGATAATATTCATCGCCTCAATTCCATCTTCTGCACAGTCAATTGTCATTCCGGTTTCTTCCAGAATTGCAACTGCAATTTCCCTGTTCAGTTCGTTATCCTCAACAAGTAAAATATGCTTTCCGCTGTAGTCATATTTTTTTGTTTCTGTCTTAGCAGATGACTTAGACGCATTATCAACAGGATGTGTCAGTACTTCCCTCAGTTCAGACATAAAAATGGGCTTACCCACAAACGCTGTCACCCCGGCTTCCCGTGCTTCCTGTTCATAATCTGACCAGTCATAGGCAGTCAGCACAATGATCGGAACATCTTCACTGATCACTCTCCGGATCCGGCGGACGGTTTCGATCCCATTCATATCCGGCATCAGATAATCCACAATATATACCTTATATTCATCCTGCAGTTCTGTGGCATCCTGTGCACGCAGGACGGCCTCCTTCCCGGATGCTGTCCAGTCCGGACGCATATCAATATTGCGAAGCATCTTGCATACACTTCTGCAGGTATTGATATCATCATCAATAACCAGTGCACGCGCTCCCTTTAATTCCGGGATCGGTTCATACTTCACCGGATGATCTGCCAGTTTAACATTCAAAGTGACAGTAAACAGTGATCCCTTTCCTTCCTGACTCTCTGCTGTAATCTTACCGCCCATCATTTCCACAATATTCTTCGTGATAGCCATACCAAGACCGGTACCCTGGATACCACTGACGGTAGAGGAACGTTCTCTGGCAAAGGTATCAAATACATGACCTACAAATTGCTCCGACATACCAATTCCGGTATCCTTAATATAAAATTCATAGGTCGTATATTCTTTGCGTGAGCATGGTTTCTCTAACAGGCGTATGATGATATCTCCACCCACCGGTGTAAATTTTATTGCATTGCTGATTATATTGAGAAGGATCTGATTGAGCCGCAATTTATCTATGATGATATCCTCGTTCTGCACATCCTGAGTATCAATATACAGATTCTGCTGTCTCGCATTGACCAGTCCCTGGATCATGCTTCTCAGGTCATGCAAAAGATCCGGCATGTGTACCGGTTTTTCATCCAGCTTGACACTTCCGCTCTCAATACGACTCATATCAAGAATATCATTGATCAGGCTCAGCAAATGCGTACTGGAAGTACTTATCTTTGACAGATAATCCTGTACCAGCTCCACATTATCAATGTGCGTCTGAGCCAGGGCTGTAAAACCAATAATAGCATTCATCGGAGTCCGTATATCATGAGACATACTGTTCAAAAAAGTTGTTTTTGCACGACTGGACTGTTCAGCTGCGGCAAGAGCAAGTGAAAGCTGCTCCTGCTGCTTTTTTTCACTTTTTACAATGTCATCGATCGGACGATATGCCAGCATCACCTTATAAGCTGCTTCTTCCCGGCATACAGGAATCACCCGCATTTCAAAATATTCTATGCCATCACTGTCCGGAATGGTTCTGTGTCTGGTGATCAGACTGTCATGCTGTACAAAATACTCCATCAGATGTCTGCTGTCAAATTCATTCAAAAAATCAGGAGCTGAATTCTGGATCACCACATGTTCATAGGTATATTGAATCCACTCGGAAAAAGAAGACATATGTTCTCTGTTATGAAACGAATGAGAGGACTCCTTCATCTTTATCACAGATATAGTGTCATTTATCAGATCACACTCAAATACAGCCGTATAATCCACGGACAGGGCTTCCATCATTTTTCTCTGTTTCTGTTCTTTCTGCAAAGCTTCTCTGAGCTTTGCATCCATCTCATGCTTTTCGTCCATGAGCATCACAAGACCATTGGCACAGATTGGTGTACCATCTGCTCTCCGGCTGAAATGTGCGGTATCCCGAAACCAGTGATATTCTCCCTGCCTGTCACACATACGATATTCAATATCGTAGTTTGTCTTTCCCGAATAATCGTTTTGTACTTTTTCATACTCCTGATCCACATATTGCTGATCGTCCGGATGTATCTTATCGATCCAGGCTTTCCAGGTATTTGGCAGCTCTACCAC
Organism: Holdemanella biformis; assembly: GCA_963605995.1. GTDB lineage: Bacteria > Bacillota > Clostridia > Lachnospirales > Lachnospiraceae > Blautia_A. Next base: position 13,753 of record CAVCYJ010000002.1, read on the forward strand.
AGATTCGTATCCAAGTATTTTTCTAAATGAATTCGACCAGATACATTCTTTCAGAGTACCTTTTTCATCGTATTCTATACACCACAAACCGGAGGTTACCGCAGAGTGCAGGATATTAGCGGCATTGTTATCCATTCCTAACTGCTTTTTGTACTCAATACCTTCATCTGCATAAATCCACAGGGAAAGATTCTTTTCTTCTTCCTGATCTGAATATCTTCCAATCAGCAGATTCACCAGTGTACCATCCGTTTTTCGATAGGACAGATTTACTTTCTGCCCTGACCAGAGGCTGTCGTAAAGGCGATCATAATCCAATACCTGTTCTATGACCTGTTGATCTTCCCTGATCACAAACTGTTTTCCATAAATTTTCAACGCTTCGGAATAGTATCCGTTCTTTTCCTTCACGATTTTACGAAAATAATCCGGTCCCACAATATCCCGGAAAAAATCCGTTTCTTTATCCAGTATATATACACCCAGATATTGGGGAGCGACCATCCTCAAAAACTGCTCTGTATCCCGTTTTTCCTTCAGAATCTGCCTGAGGATATGGGCATAGGGATTCTTTTTATTCTGCTCCAGTGTTCTCAGACAGTAGCCATCTATCGTACTTTCTTCTGACATTTTTCTCAATATCTCCTCACCTGTTCTTTCGTCATAGTTCTCATCCAGCGCATCCATGATCAGAAGCAGCTTTTCTCCCGATTTCGGTCAATCGGATATTCGCAATTGAAGCAGGGAATTTACCTGATTCGGTTAAATTTCTTCATCCTCTGCCATGCTGAGAACTGCATCCGGTCTTTTCATACAGAAATTCTGAATTTCTTCCAGGAATCTCCGGCCATATTTCTTCAACTTATTCTCTCCCACACCGGAAACTGTCAGAAGTTCTGATTCATTTGACGGTTTCTTCACGCACATGTCTATCAGCGTCCTATCATTGAATACAATATAGGGAGGCATGGATTCCTCCCGCGCGATTTCCAGACGCAATTTCCGTAAAACTTCAAACAGATCATATCCTGCCGAGGTAAGTGCGTCCGTACTGCGTTTCCTGACTGTCTTCGAAACTGTTTTCTTTTTATCCGGTTCCTTCTCTTTATAAGTCCGTATGACCACATGGGTATTTTCGTCCTTCAAAGGAGTAATATTTCCCAGTCTCAGAACACTATAGCGCTCCTGTGTCTGATATAAATATCCCATTTCTGTCATCTGGCTGATCAGCGTTCTGAGTTCTGCTTCGCTGTGCCCGCTCAGTACACCATAAGTTTTATAATGATCTGTTCCAAGTTCCCTCAGGCGTGCCCTCTTCGCTCCCATGAGCGTACCGAGTACAATTGTCAGCCCGTATCGTCCTCTGGTTTCTGCCACGCAGTTCATTACCTGTTTTGCTTCTGCAGTCATATCTTTCTCATGGTATTCCCGATGGCAGTTCCCACAGTTATCACAGGGACCTGATGTCTTTTCACCGAAATATTCCAGGATATAGTTTCGCAGACATCCGGTTGTTTTGCAATAGCCCTCCATGATCTGAAGTCTGCGGATGTCCCTCTGTCGAAGCAGCTCTTCATCCTCCTCATCCACATCCGTGAAATCCCTGCTGTCCAGAAGCATCCGGTCGATCATCACATCCTGCGCGGAAAAAAGCAAAATGCACTGTGAATTCTCCCCGTCACGCCCCGCACGGCCTGCTTCCTGATAATAATTCTCCATACTTTGCGGCATATTATAATGAATCACATAACGGACATTCGATTTGTCAATTCCCATTCCAAATGCATTCGTTGCAACAATAACCGGTGTTCTGTCGTAGATAAAATCATCCTGATTCTGTTTTCTGATCCCATTATTCAGTCCTGCATGGTATCTGGTAACAGGAACTCCCTTTTTGAAAAGCATTTCATACAGGTTATCTACATTCTTTCTTGTTGCACAGTAGATAATCCCGCTTTCTGTTGAATGTTTCTCTATGTATCCTGCCACAAAATCATCTTTTCGGCGAATATTTTCAACGCTGTAATATAGATTCTTTCTGTCAAAGCCTGTTACCACTACCCCAGGAGCAGACAGATTCAATGTACAGAGAATGTCATTCTTTACTTCCTCTGTGGCAGTTGCCGTAAATGCACTGACAATTGGTCTCACAGGAAGATTGCAGACAAATTCTACAATTTTAAGATAACTTGGACGGAAGTCCTGTCCCCACTGGGAGATACAGTGTGCTTCATCCACCGTTACCATAGAAATCTCCACCTGTCTGGCAAATTCCAGGAATCCGTAATTTTCCAGACGCTCGGGAGCAACATATATAATTTTGTATCTTCCTCCCGCCGCCAGATGCAGAGCTTTGCTGATCTGATTTTCCGTGAGGGAAGAATTAATATAAGCCGCATGGATTCCCGCTTCATTCAGTGCCTTTACCTGATCCTGCATCAGCGAGATCAGCGGTGAAATTACAAGTGTGATTCCCGGAAGCATCAGTGCCGGGATCTGATAACAGATAGATTTACCCGCTCCTGTCGGCATGATTGCGAGCACATCCCTGTGTTCCAGGATGGATTCCACAATACTCTCCTGCCCTTCTCTGAATGTATCGTAACCAAAATATGTCTTTAAGGTCTGTAACGCATTCAATTTTTTTCACCTTCCATTCAGTTATTTTCTGTAATTATCCGACAGTCCGCACTCTCATCGCAGACAACGATTTTTAACAGATATCATTATATCACGTTTTTCTTCTGTATGTCCTGCAATATTTACAGGTATCTCTTTTGCATTATTTTCATATCCTGTTATAACGAAAGCTCCGGAGTTACCATTCATGATTTCTCTGACTCTGTGCATGATCGTCAAAAACGAAGAAGAAACACTTAACAGAATACTGTCCCCTATGGCTGCTGTAGCCGATCAGATTCTCATAGCAGACACCGGCTCCACTGACCGGACAAAGGAAATCGCCGGACAATATACCCCCTTTGTCCTGGATTTTCCATGGTGCGAAGATTTCTCCGCTGCCAGAAATTTTCTGCTTGATAAAGTCCGGACAGACTACTGGATATGGCTGGATGCAGATGATGTGATCACTCCCGAAAATATTTCCCGGCTCTGTGCCCTCAAGGATACTCTGGCATCGGATACGGATATCGTCATGATGAAATATATTACGGATTTTCATGAAGATCAGTCTCCTTCTTTTCTTTATTACCGGGAACGTATCTTAAAAACCGCCGCCAATTTCCGGTGGAGCGGAAAAGTCCACGAAGCAGTCAGTCTCCACGGAAATATCCTCTATTCCTCCATAGAAGTAGAACATCGCAAAATAAAGCCCTCTTCCTCTGACAGAAACCTTCTCATCTACCAGCATATGATCTCTGCCGGAGAAGTTCTGGAACCACGTCATGAATTCTATTACGGAAGAGAACTGTTTTATCATAAACTGTACAGAGAAGCCATCGCCGTATTCGTACATTTTCTGAACAGTAACGGAGCATGGCTGGAAAACCGGCTGGATGCCTGTCTGCAGCTTTCTTACTGTTATCATGCCCTCGGACAGGATACAGATGCCATAAATGCTCTTCTGTACAGCCTGCAGCTGGATGTTCCTCGTGCCGGGATATGCTGCGAACTTGGCAGTCTCTTTCTTTCACGCGCATCCTACCAACAGGCTGTTTACTGGTATCAGCAGGCATTAAATGCCCCCTGCGATATTCAAAATGGCACCTTTTATTTTCCGGACTGTCATGATTTCCTGCCTCTCCTGCAGCTTTGTGTCTGCTATGACAGACTCGGAGAATACGAAAAAGCAATCTCCTGCCTCAACCGTGCCGGGGAACTTCATCCGGATCATCCCTGTGTCCTGAAAAATCAGGCATATTTTCTCCGGAACAAACACCATCTCTAAAAAAGGAACACTCCATCATATTGCTTCATATAATGATATTGAATATGCAATCTGTCATTACAGTTTTGTTGACTATGAGGTGAATTTCATGCTGTTTAATCGTCATACTCTCAAAACCCAGACTGTCACTCCGGAAGTATCCGGCGATGTTTCCGGTACCTCCTGCTGCAACGGCGGCCGTTATGGCTGTGACTGTCAAGGAATCCCCGGACCTCGCGGATATCCAGGTCCCACAGGTCCTCGCGGATGTCCGGGTCCGGTCGGTCCTATGGGACCGCAGGGACCTCAGGGAGAACCCGGCATGCAGGGATACCCCGGTTCCACAGGTCCGGCTGGTCCGGCCGGCACAGCAGGGGCTGTCGGACCTCAGGGCCCGGCTGGCATTGCCGGAGCTACAGGTGCCACCGGACCTACAGGACCTGCCGGAGCTACAGGTGCTACCGGACCTACAGGACCTGCCGGAGCTACAACTCCAGCTGCCGCTGTAGCAGATGCAACCGGTCAGACAGATGTTGTAACACAGTTTAACCAGCTTCTTTCCAGTCTCCGGACAGCAGGATTTCTGGCACAGTAATTTTCCAGGATACAAAAAAGTATCCCCTGCTGCTTCTGAAAGCTATATGCCCGAAAGCAGCAGAGGATATCTTTCCTGTCATCCATATCTTTGAACGAAGCGGACATTCACGGCCATCCCGTCAGATGCATTGCCTCTATCTCAGGCAGGACAACATTTCCATAGGCACTTGTGTACCATACAGGGCTTCCCGTCACCTCGATCTTAAATGCTCTTGTAATATGATCCACCATCAGATCCCGTCCGATTTCATCCTTCCTGTACAGGCCGATACTTACATAAAACGAGCCCTTCGCAATGATGTCCATATTCATCGAAAAGCATACCTTACAATGTTCCTGCTCTGTGTAACTGAAATCCACCGTCTCAGACCATCCGGTTCCAAGTCCCGCATCCGTATCCGTCCTGAGTGTCATCCGAAGCCGGACCTCACCTACAGGTTTCTTCTTATGGATATCCAGTTCGACTTTCAGTGGCTCTCCCGGTTCATATACCGCAGTAACCTTACCCGGAAGCCTCAGATGCTCCATCCGCAGAGCAGCATCCTCTCCTGCCGGATAATGAGTCATTTTCCCAAGGTCAATATCCACCTGACTTTCCCCGGAAGAATGATCCATATATACCGCAATGGCATGCTCCACATCTCCGTCAAAGATTACCTTCCCTTTCTCCAGAACAATGCAACGCCTGCACAGTCTCCGGATCGTATTCATATTGTGGCTCACATAGAGAACTGTACGCCCTTCTGTTTCTGCCACTTCGCGCATTTTATCCAGACATTTGTTCTGAAAAGCCATATCACCGACTGCCAGTACTTCATCCATGATCATAATCTCACTGTTCAGATGTGCAGCCACCGAAAAAGCCAGCTTTACAAACATTCCTGAAGAATAACGTTTGACCGGTGTATCTATAAATTCACCAATCTCGGAGAACTCAATAATCCTGTCCATCTGACTGTTAATCTCTGCCCTGGTCATTCCAAGGATCGCACCGTTCATATAGACATTCTCCCTGCCGGTCATTTCTCCGTGAAATCCCGTTCCGACCTCAAGCATTGAAGTAATCCTTCCATAGATGTCAATCTCACCCTCTGTAGGAGCGGTAATCCTGGAAAGTATCTTCAGCAGTGTAGACTTTCCGGCACCATTATTGCCGATAATCCCTACGGCCTCCCCCTGTTCAATCCTGATATCAACACCATCCAGAGCCATAAATTTCTTTCCGATATGCTCTGTCTTCATACCAACAGGCAGATTCGGATCTTCTTTTCCGCGTCTGCGCGCCCACCAGGACTGCAGCTCTGCCTGCAGGGTTCTGCCGCCGATTGCCCCCATGCGGTACTGCTTCTTCAGTCCCGATATGATAATCGCCGGATTTTTCCCGGATACCCTGCCGTCCGCTTCTCCGTGTGCGCTTTCCAAGCTCTTACTCATAGCATTAGCCTCCCTACACAGTATCAATAAAGGTACGTTCTACCCGGTTAAATACCACTACTGCACAGACACCTGTGATCAGTGTAAATACTATCGAACCGATAATGCTTCCCGGAATAAGTGTTCCCTCTCCCAGCACCGCATATCGAAACAATTCTACCGGTGCAGACACCGGGTTGATCAGAATAACCGTTCTCAGCCATCCTGTCTGCAGCTGAGACAGAGGATATACCACCGGAGTCCCATACATCCACAGAGACACTCCGAAGGATACAAGAACGCTCAGATCTCTGTATTTCGTGGTGACACTGGATATCAGGATTCCACATTCCATTCCGATAAAACCGATCCACAGCAGAAAAAGTGGAATCAGCAGCCAGCAGTTCCAATGTGGGGATACCTCTCCCGTGACACAGTAGAATATCAGCATTGCCAGCACCAGTATCATGGAAATCCCAAACCTGACCATTGCCGAGAGCATATTTGAAACGGGCACTGTCAGCCTCGGAAAATAAATCTTTCCGAAGAGTCCCGCATTCGCCGTAAAAGTGCTGGCATTCCCGGTAAGACATGTCGAAAAAAGATTCCAGAGAGCCGTTCCCGACAGATAAAATAAAATCTGCGGAATGCCATCTGTAGACAATCCCGCAATATTTCCAAATAAAATCATATATACCACCGATGTGAGGAACGGATTGATAAACAGCCACAACGGTCCCAGTATCGTCTGTTTATAGGAAACCGCAAAGGATCTCCTGGTAAACAGTAAAATCAAATCCCGGTACCTCCAGACCTCATCCAGCTTCAGGTCAAACCATTTATGTGATGCACTGATATGTGTATGTATCTGATGTGTATGATCCTTCATATATCATCTGCCTTTCCCTGTTATCCCTTTTATAAATCTCCATCCCCTCCTGATAAAAACCTTCGCTCTGAGAATAACAAATCGCACCGGATAAGGAGCACACCACAGATACAGATAACACTGATATCCTCTATCCGTTACCTCTACCCGTCTTCCGTCTCTGAGTATCTCTCTGAGTCTCCCTATAATCTGTTCTCCGCGAACATTTTCTCCACAGAAGCAATTATCTCCCACGATCCAGAAGGTTCCATCCGGATTCAGACGCAGCACGCGGTGAAGTACATAGGCATTCTTCGTTTTTCCAGGCCGTACAAACAGTACCGCATCATATTTCTTCACCTCAGATGCCCTACATGCTTCAATCAGCATAACATCTCTGTCAGCACGAAGAAGGGGCATCATAGAGATGCCCTTATTCGTGCAGATCAGTTTTCCATCCTGTTCCAGTATTTCCTCAAAGGTCATTTTATACACGCTGCCTTTCTACAAGTTCTGCAAAAAATCCCTTATTTTCCATTAATTCTTCATATGTACCATCTTCAATGATCTGCCCCTTATCAAGCACAAGAATACGATCACAGTGACGGATCGTAGATAATCTGTGTGCAATCACCACACGGGTACAGTGCAGCCGGTCCAGTGAATCCGATACATGCTTCTGCGTAATATTATCCAAAGCTGCTGTTGCCTCATCAAGAAACAGGATCTTTGGCTTCGGAGCTACTGCTCTGGCGATCATAAGCCTTTGTCTCTGTCCGCCGGAAATACCTCCGCCACTGCCTGATATCACGGTCTGCATCCCCATTGGCATATGTCGGATATCCTCGGCAATGCCTGCCACTTCAGCCGCTTCCCACGCTGCATCCATCGACAGTGTCGGACTCGCTATAATGATATTCTCAAAAATACTTCCCTGAAAGAGCTTTCCATCCTGCATCACTGTACCAATCTTTTTTCGTACGGAACGCATATCCAGTCCCCTGGTGTCCATCCCATCAAAGAAAATACTTCCTTTTGAAGGCTGTTCAAATCCCAGCAGCAGTCTCATAAGCGTTGATTTGCCGCAGCCGGTCTTGCCTACAACTGCTACATACTGACCAGCCGGAATCTTCAGTGAAAGACCATCCAGGATCATCGGACCGTCCTGATCATAACGGAAGGATACATTTGACAGTTCTATATCTCCATTCAGATCGGTAACTGTTTCCAGATTATCTTCTCCCTCCGGTTCCGCCTCCATCAGCGGACGGATCAGTTCAATAGCCGGCCGGATTGTTGCCACGGTCGTTGCCGTAGAAGCCAGTGCCGTAAAAGCCGACGTTATGTAAGCGTATGCAGAGTTAAACGCATAGTAATCCGATACAGATACATGACTCTTTACAGCAGTGTAGTAAATGAATACCGTACCGCCCAGAGAAATCGCCGTAGTAATAACCTTGCTCAGCTTGATCTGTGTCGGCGGGTCATACTGAAGCTCAGCTTCCTTCGCATAACACCGGGCCCATCTGGAAAAGGCTCTTTTTTCAGCTCCAGCCAGACGAATCTTACGGATTCCGGTAATCAGGGAATATACAATACCTTTTTCGGTAGCCGCAACCTGCATCTGTACTCTGCTGATCGCCATCTGGGTAGAAGCCGTAAGCATACTGAGTATCAGTGTAAGTATCGTTACGATCAGAGACGGCACCACCAGCACCTTTGCAAAGGAAAACACCTGGATCATAAATACCAGTGAAAAAACACCGGTGATTCCGGTGTCAAACAGACCATTCACCACGGTATTACAAATCGAGGACATATAATTCAGATATTCATTCAGCTCACCTGTCGAATAATTCCTGAAAAAATCTGCCGGCAGAGCCATCACACGCATCATTGTTGCCGACACCATACTATTCGTAAGCTTCGTACCTATACGCGTGACCAGAAGCTGTTTAATAGAAGTAAAGATATTGCTTCCTACTGTGACACATGCCATAAACATCATCACTGCCACCAGCAGACGGCTGCTTCCGTAAGTGATCACCGTTCCCGTAAGAAGATTACTCAGCCTTGGAATCAGAAGCCCCACAGCAGCAATAATACCAGCTGCCGTACAGAAGCTCAGCAGATCCCAGGTAGTCAGACAGTCTTTCATATATCTCCAGATATCATAGGCTCTCAGCTTCCTCATCGGCAGCGGTCGATAAAAGCAATAAGCATCTTCGTGAATCTTCGCAGCTTCTTTTTTTGTGATCCAGTGCTTCCTTCCGGTATGAGGATTCACATAAAGATATCCGCCACTCTCACCCGGAAGAATCGTAATGACTGCTCCGTCCTCTTTCATCGTTCCCATCATCACACCCATGGCATCTCTGTGCCATCCCTCTTCCAGATGTACCTCACGATAAAGGATTCCCGTAGAAGACAGAAGATAATCCAGACGCTCTTCCAGGGTTTTCAGTTCCTTTGGCACCTCACGTTCCCTCACATCAAAATATCTCAGAAGCTGGGACACTGCATCCTTGATATCCCTGCCTTCTTCATAAAAGCCATCACCGATTTTCCGGTGAGCTACTGCCTTCGAAATATCCTGAAACGCTTCCGTCAGGAGCTCGTCTTCATGTTTTTTACGATTTTTTATCTGTTTGTCAAATTCTGCCATGAATCCGTCTCCTCCTACTCATTTGTGACAAGTTTTGTATAAGTACCATTCAATGCCATAAGCTGTTCATGGGTACCGCGTTCCACTACATGTCCCCGCTCCATCACCACGATTTCATCACAGTCACGGATCGTAGACAATCTGTGAGCAATCACGATACAGGTAATGCCCCGGGCACTGATCGCATTGACCACATCATGTTCCGTCTTCGCATCCAGAGCAGAGGTTGCCTCGTCCAGAATACAGACAGACGGATTCTGAGCCAGTGCCCTGGCAATCTCCAGACGCTGGCGCTGACCTCCCGACATATCACGGCCACCTTCCAGTATCTTACACTGATAACCGCCATCGCGCATGATATCCTCATGAATCTGCGCATCCTTCGCCGCAGACATGATATCTGCGTCTTCCATAGTCGTATCCCACATAGATATATTATTGGCGATCGTATCATCAAAAAGAATAATATCCTGATCCACCACAGACACTGAACCTGCGAATACATCCCGGTCAATATCCGAGATATTCTTTCCATCAAATTCAATCTCACCGGACCATGCCTGGCTGAGTCCTGACAGAAGCTTTACCAGCGTAGATTTACCGCAGCCCGAGCCGCCCACAAAAGCAATCTTCTGCCCCGGCTGCACCTCCATGGAGAAATTCTCGATCAGCGGCGGATCAAATCTGGAATATCCAAAGGTCACATTTTTCATCACCACATGTCCTGACAGACGTTCACACTTCTGATCTGTTTCGCGTTCCGTAAACCACGGATCATTCTGATAGCTCATGACATCATCCACACGTTCCATCTGCGTGATCATCTCCTGCAGGGACTGACTGGCATTGATCAGTGAAGTTGCCGGTGTGGTAAATGCACTCAGGAACCCCTGAAAAGCCATTACCATACCAAGTGTCATATTTCCCTCAAGCACCAGCTCCACACCATATCCAAGCACTGCCAGATTCGCCAGGGAAGTAAAAAGCCCCGGCAGCATACCAAGCCACTGATTCAGTCTGGCAAACTTCATCTGCTGTGCATTGACACTGGCCTGATATCCGGCAATGCGTCCAAAATATCCCTTCTCCGCACCGCTGGCCTTGATTGTCTCGATCATATCAATTCCCGCTATCACAGCACTGGAAAATTTACTCTGGTCTCGCATCTGGACTCGCTGGACATTTATACGCTTCTCAGTGATCACAGCAGAAACAAACATATTGATAAAAATAGTTCCTACTCCGATCAGTGTCAGAAACAGATTATGCCGGATCATGATCACCAGATAAAAAAGCATCATTACCGTATTGATCAGCAGAGGGCCAAAGGTATTTATCAGCAGCCCTGCGATAGAAGCATTGGTACTCTGCCTCTCAGACAGATCACCCGGAAGCCTCTGCTCAAAAAACTGCATCGGCAGACGCATGATCTTCCACAGATAAGATGAACTTCCCACTGCTGCCATCTTTCCCTGTATTTTTAATCCATAGATCGCATTGATCCAGTTCATAAGAACAATAATCCCGGAAAAACTGCTCAGGACAATGAGAAAGGGCCAGAGCCAGTCACTGTTCTCTCCTGTCAACAGATAATCCAGAAATACCTGATTAAATGCCGGCTGGATCGCAGTCAGCAGTGCAATGATCGTCGTGGTAAGTATCACAAAATTAATCGCCACGCCGGTGCCTGCCATCCTCTCCTTCGTATAATCCCATACAGACTTGCGCCTGCCTTCCGGTACAAAATCCTCACCCGGTGTGATCGTCAGACAGACTCCGGTAAAGTTCCGGTCAAACTCATCCCAGGATACTGTCACGCGTCCTCTGGCCGGGTCATTTAATACCGCCTTCTTCTTACGTGTAAAGCCATCCAGCACTACAAAATGATTAAATCCCCAGTGAATGATACAGGGAAACGGTCCTTCTTCCAGCAGCACTTCCGGTTCCATCCGGTATCCGTGAACCTCCATACCATAGCTTCTGGCGGCCTGCATAATATTCTTCGCACTGGAGCCATCCCTGGACACACCACAATCCACACGAGCCTGCTCCAGTGTGATCCATTTCTCATAATATCCCATGATCATAGACAGGCAGGCGGCTCCACATTCCAGCATTTCCAGCTGCATGATCACCGGAACTCTGGCAACCCCTCTGGTAATGGGCTCCTTTATCTTTTTTTTACGCATAATGCTCTACTCCCGTTTCCAAAATCAGTTTAACAGAAGAGACATAGGAGAAATCGTCTCTGTTGTAACTGTACAGTGATACATTCCCTCTGCCACGGAACCCTCCAGCGGCACCTGATATACGATATCTCCCAGATTAAAACTCCCAGCCAGACGAACGTAGATATTTGTACTGTCTGTAATCGCCATCGGTTCCGGACTGTCAAAATCCAGACTGTATTCCTTTCCATTCAGAGTGATCACTCCGCTCTTTACCAGTGTATCCAACGCATTCTCAGGAACATATGCCACGCACTTTCCATCCTCTGCCTGAACAGCCACAGTTGCGTGAGTCTCCAGTTTCCCCATAACTCCCCAGATACAAAAACCGATCAGCAGAAAAAAAACGGCCAGCAGAAGTGCCCACACTCCGGGGTTGGTCACATGCAGATAGTGATCCAGCTTCTCCGGAGAGTCAATATACTCCGTACTCTTCTTTCGAAATATCGAATGTTCTCTTTCTTCAGCCATATAAATTTACCTCTTTACTATGCTCTCATGTATTCCGCAACAATCCCGTTGTCACACCAGCATCCCCTGCAGCTGCATGATTGCTTTTTTATGTACAAGTTTGATATTCGCATAGGACATCCCGAGTCTGACAGCTGTTTCCTTAAGAGTAATATTTCCATAGTAATGCAGAATAATGATATCCCGCATCCTCTGAGGAAGCTTTAAAAGTGCATTGGCAAGCTCTTCCAGCTGCTCACCGGCAAGCAGACCGGAATCAAGCTCATCGAAATCTACCAGATTCTCCGGCATCTGTCCGTTTTCTCCGTTCTCTTCAGGAATCTGTCCATGTACCTTACGGGTCCTGTAATAATCCAGAACTGTATTGTTTGCTATGGTATATATCCAGGTAGACAGTGCCGCCTTCTTTGGATCATAACGCTCTATGTTGCCGGCAACCTTCAGAAAAACATCTGATACAATGTCCTCCGCAGCATCATAGTCTCCCACCTTCTTCGCCACAAAACAACTCACCTTCTTATAGTACTCCGTATAGATTGCTTCTACGGTAACACTATTCATTGTGTAATCTCCTTGCAACAGTGGAAAAGCTCTGCATTGTTACTGCCGGCAGTTTCTGCATCTCCTGCTGCAAACAGCATCCCGAGTTCCTCTTCTTCCAGCTCATAACATGGCTGCTCACTATATCTGCGCATCGTATCCTCGATCACAGCCTGCAGCTTCTCATTCTGGACAAAGTGCTGCAGGTCAAACAGCTGCTGTATCTTTTTACTCATCTTCATCGTGCCTCCTTTTCAATTTCGAAAAGGGACTTTGCATAAGCAAAGTCCCTTCGGTCAATCTCCTGCAAGAGTATTATACTCCACAGGAATCCCATATAGCAAGCTTTCTGTAAACTTTCTTTATTTTATACCAATATTCACAGCAATGTCATCGTCTGTCTGCGCCTCTGCCTTCTTATTCTGGTACTTCAGCGTAAAGGAATACTCTTTTCCGTCTTCATCCTTAACTTTAAAATCATAATTTCCGTTCTTCTTTACCGTTACTGTGATCACACCGTCATTTGTAGAATAATTCACAAACCCTGACGGTATCTCAGTAACTTCATAATTTCCAATTCCATCCAGGGAAATTGTAATCACAGACTTGTTTCCGCAGCCCGCCATAGCCAGGATCAGGGTAAGGAGCAATACTGCTGCTAAAATGTTCTTTTTCATCTTTTTCATTCTGTTATTTCCTCCATTTTCCAAATGATTTACTCTGTTACTGTTTTTATTCCGCTTTTGCAAAGAAATCCAGGCAGCGCTGCTTATAGTCAGAAGCCTCATCATACACTCCGTGTCCATAGCTGTCATCATAAAGATACAGTTCACAGCCAAGCGCATCTGCGATCTCCTCCGAGCCTTCTGCAGTTACCACCTGATCGCCTTCTGAACCAAGCACCAGAACCGGGCATGTAATTGATGCGAGCTCTTCATAACAGTCAAAGCTCAGGCAGGATTTTGCCAGAATAATAAAACGCTGATATTCCTCATCGGTAATTCCAAGATTGGAAGAAATCAGAGTATCACGATATGTATTCAGTGTTGTTTCTGAATAAACATCATCAACAAAACCACCGATCAGCCCCTCTTCATCCTTCTTCTCTGCCAGCTGTATCCACTCGCCTGCCACCTTTTCAAAAGTGTCATTAGGTCTTGAAAGAGTTGAGCCAAGAACCATCCGGTTCACCAGCTCAGGATGATCAATCGCAAGATACTGAGCGATCATACCTCCCTGGGAAGCTCCGAACAGATATGCATCCTCTATATCCAGAGCTTTCATCGCCTCGGCGGTCTCTGATGCCAGTTCTCTGATCGTAGTGCCTTCTTTCAGTTCTTCCGGTCTGTCAAACAGATACACCGTATATTCCTCTGCAAAAGGCTCATACGCCTCTGCGATCGAATCTGCCAGCCCCATAACACTGTGTACAGATAAACCCGGAATGATCACAAATTTCTTCTCACCGCTTCCAAATGTTATATAATCCATATCCGTATCTCCCGCCGAAACCGTCTGTACCTCAACCGCCAGTGCAGACGCATCCTCTGTTGCGTTTTCTGCATCATCGTCTGAGTTTTCTCCACTCTCTTCCGCTTTTACCTCTCTGACAAAAATACCCTGAAAGCCTGCTGCTCCAAATACCAGAGCTCCCGTCAGAAGCAATGCCATACCTTTTTTCATTTAACTTTACCTCCTGTCACGTTGCCAGTACACTGATACTGTATAACGAATCAACCTCCGTGTCAATCCTTGTTTCCTGTTATGTAGAGGTTTGTTACTGTTTATGTTACTGTTCACTCCGTTCTCAGTAATGAGATCAAACTTTCATTCTGTTCTGGAAAAAATCCACCTTTCATGTTATGCTTTTTATAAGATAAAGCAATGTCGGAGGTTATTTATGAAAAGAAAAAACAACTATTCTATTCTCAACGCAATCATTATAATAATCGCTTCTTTTTTCCTGCTGTTTACCTGCAGTGTTTCCACTGCCTATGCGTCCACACTGCTAAAACCCGATACTGCTGCAGCCGGAAAATTCGTAAAAGACGGGGATTACTGGGTCTATCGTTATAATGACAAGACAATCGCCAGAAATATATTTCTGAAGATTGATAAAAAAACTTATTACTTTAACAGACTTGGACACCGCTGGTGCAGCTGGCATACAGTTAATGGAAAAAATTATTACTTTGGGACCAGATCACAGGGATATCTGATAAAAAACTCTCTCATTAAATATAAAGGAAATTACTATTATGTCGGCAAAGACGGTGCAATGATCACCGGATGGTACACAGACAGCTCCGGCAAAAAATATTATTTCGACAAAGACGGGAAAGCTGTTACAGGAAAACACAACATCAAGGGAACCTGTTACTACTTCGGTCAGAATGGCACTGTCACACACACCGGTCTGAATTATAATCTTTCTTCCGACTGTGCACTGCTTATAAATGCAGACACGGGTAAGGTTATTTATGCAAAAAACGAAAATGTTGCCCATGCCAATGCCAGCACCACAAAGATCATGACCTGCATCCTTGCCCTGGAAAACTGCAAACTGAATGAAAAAGTAAAATTTTCCTCTTATGCCGCATCAATTGAGGCAAGTAAGCTATATGCCAGTGCAGGAGAGGTATTTTACATGAAAGATCTGCTCTATTCTCTGATGCTTCCTTCGCACAATGACACTGCCGTTGCAATTGCCGAACATATCAGCGGATCAAGTGCCGGATTTGTAAAATTAATGAATCAGAAGGCTGCGCAGATCGGATGCACCAATACACACTTTGCCACTCCCAACGGTCTTGATGCAGGATATAATCATTATACTACTGCCTCTGATCTGGCAAAGATCGCTCAGTATGCGATAAAAAAGAAAATGTTCAGAAAACTGGTTGGCACCAGCTACCATTCGTTCTCCAGCCTTAATACAGGCTCCACCTATTCTGTTTCTACCACCAATGCCCTGCTCGGCAGTCTTCCCGGAGTTCAGGGTATGAAAACCGGTTATACCAATAAGGCCGGCTATTGCTTTGCAGGTTTATGCGTTTCTGCAACGGGCAATACATATATTTCTGTTGTTCTGGGCGCAAATTCATCCTCTGCGCGCTGGCAGGACTCCCAGAAATTACTGACTTATGCATATAATCATTAAAACAGCTGCAAATGGTCTGTCGGTTAATAATGATTTTAACCGACAGACCATTTTCTCCGTCTTATTTTTTCCTGTTTTTTATCCAACCAGCGGATATTTGTCTGTAAGTTCTTTGACGATTGCTCTCGCCTTCTCCTGGCTTCCTTCCTCTTTCAGGGTCATTGCGATCGCTTCTGCAATCTTGTCCATGTCTTCCGGTTTCATACCACGGGAGGTAACTGCTGCTGTTCCGAGACGTACACCGCTTGTGACAAATGGAGACTGCGGATCATTCGGGATTGCATTCTTATTGCAGGTGATGTTTACCTCATCAAGAAGATTCTCCATCTGCTTACCTGTAACTCCCAGACTTCTGAGGTCTACCAGCATCAGATGATTGTCTGTGCCTCCGGAAATGATATCAATGCCCCGTTTCTGAAGTCCTGTACAGAGTGCCTGTGCATTCTCAACGATCATCTTTGCATATTCTTTAAATTCCGGCTGGAGTGCTTCCCTGAAGCATACAGCTTTTGCAGCGATCACATGCATCAGAGGTCCTCCCTGGATTCCAGGGAATACAGCTTTATTAAAATTAAATTTCTTTGCATTCTCTGCGCTGCTTAAGATCAGACCGCCTCTTGGTCCGCGCAGAGTTTTGTGTGTTGTTGTAGTTACAACATCTGCATAAGGGATTGGACTTGGATGCTGTCCTCCTGCTACCAGACCTGCGATATGTGCCATATCTACCATCAGATAAGCTCCAACCTCATCCGCAATCTCACGGAATTTCTTGAAATCA
Organism: Holdemanella biformis; assembly: GCA_963605995.1. Taxonomy (GTDB): domain Bacteria; phylum Bacillota; class Clostridia; order Lachnospirales; family Lachnospiraceae; genus Blautia_A. The sequence continues at coordinate 30,359 of CAVCYJ010000002.1, forward strand.
ATAATTCTGGCATAAGCACTTGCACCCGCCACGATCAGCTTTGGTTTATTCTCAATGGCGATTCTTCTTACTTCTTCATAATCGATCACACCGTCATCATTTACTCCATAATATACCGGCTTAAAGTAGGTTCCGGACATATTTGCAGGGCTTCCATGTGTCAGATGTCCGCCATGGTTCAGATTCATACCCATTACGGTATCTCCCGGCTGCAGCATCGCAAAGAATACCGCCATATTTGCCTGTGCCCCGGAATGTGGCTGCACATTTACATATTCACATCCGAATAATTCTTTCGCACGTTCAATTGCAAGAGTTTCTACTTCATCCACGCAGGAACATCCACCATAGAATCTCTTTCCCGGATATCCTTCTGCATATTTATTTGTAAGGGGACTTCCCATCGCAGCCATAACTGCTTTACTTACCCAGTTTTCTGAGGCAATCAGTTCAATGTGGGAGTTCTGGCGCGCAAGTTCTGCCTCAATCAGATCTGCGATATCCTTGTCTGTCTTTGCTACGTCATCGATAGAATACATTTTTAATAATCCTCCTTCGTTATGTGCTCAGTAATTATCCCGATTATAACGAATTTCATCTGTCGTGTCAATCCCAAAAAGACATTTGTCCGCACACCAAAATATTTTGGTTTTAATTTTTAATTTTCGTATAATTTTTTGACTATTTTTCCATTATTTGATTTAATATAAAGGAAAATATTAATCGCAATGAAAACAAATGTGACGACAAGTTGATTTTGGGAATAATTTTGTTTATAAAATAATCATCGGAGGTAATTCAGATATTATGAGAAATTTTGAATATTATACACCAACCCGCATCATCTTTGGCAAAGATACCCACCTTCAGACAGGTTCTCTGCTGAAAGAATATTGTGCAAAGAAGGTACTGATCCATTATGGTGGTCAGAGTGCTGTCCGTTCCGGACTGATCGGCGAAATTACCACTAATCTGAAAGAGGTGGGAATTGAATATGTCACTCTGGGCGGTGTAGTGCCGAATCCGCACCTTTCCAGGGTTCGTGAAGGAATTGAATTATGCAAAAAAGAACATGTGGACTTCATTCTGGCTGTTGGCGGTGGAAGTGTCATTGACTCCTCCAAGGCTATCGGATATGGTGTTGCAAATCCAGATACAGATGTCTGGGATTTCTGCCTAAAAAAAGCAACTCCAGCCGGCTGTCTGCCTATTGGTGTTGTCCTTACGATTGCAGCGTCCGGAAGTGAGATGAGCAGTTCAAGTGTTATCACAAACGAAGAAACCAAAGAAAAACGAGGATGTGCAAAAACTGATTACTGCAGACCGAAGTTTGCCATTTTAAACCCGCGTCTTACCTACACTCTTCCGCAGTATCAGACAGAAAGCGGGTGTGTGGATATTCTGATGCATACCATGGAACGTTATTTCGTAAATATCGAGACTATGGAGATCACAGACAGTATCAGTGAGGCTCTTATGCAGACAGTTATCTACAATGCACGGATTCTTATGAAAGAACCGGATAACTACAGTGCCAGAGCAGAGATCATGTGGGCGGGAAGCCTCTCCCACAACGGACTGACCGGATGCGGTACAGGCGGCGGTGACTGGGCATGCCATCAGCTTGAACATGAACTCGGCGGAGTCTATGATGTCACCCACGGTGCAGGACTCGCTGCTATCTGGGGAAGCTGGGCACGCTATGTCTACGAAGTAAATCCGGAACGTTTCGCGCAGTTTGCAACTAATGTATTTGACATCCCCTGCGGAACCGATTTCCAGGAAACAGCTCTTGCCGGAATTGAAGCAATGGAGAACTTTTTCCGCTCCGTGGAAATGCCAACCAGTCTGCATGAACTTGGTCTAGACCTCACAGAGCAGGAAATCCACGACCTTGCATTTAAATGCAGCTTCGAAGACACCCGCACGATAGGTGTCTTCAAACAACTCAACATGAAAGATATGGAAAAGATATACCTTATGGCAAGATAAGGTATATCTCCATCTGTTTTCTGTTTTTTTGCAAAATTTGAAATTTTTGCTTGCATTAAAACAATCTATATGATATGATAAGACCCGTGATGAGTGTATCACATACCAAATGCCCAGATAGCTCAGTTGGTAGAGCAGAGGACTGAAAATCCTCGTGTCGCTGGTTCGATTCCGGCTCTGGGCATTTTTTTATTGCATTTTTTACTCACGGCTTATCATAAGAAGCCTGGGTATGCAAAAAATCCGGCGGATATCTGTGAAGTATTTTATCGCTTCCTGTCTCTGCCGGATTTTTATTATCTTATATTATTGTAGATATATGCCAATCTCTTCTGTGAATATGATTCAGTTTTGCTTACTTACTGAAGCAGATATACATCTGTATAGTATACACCTTTGTCCTCCCCTTCCTGATGGGTAGCTACATAGATATCAATACAATTCTGCTTGATTGCTCCACCGCAGTCCTCTGCGACATAAACCTGTCCGTTAATCACAACTTTTGATCCATACGGGATCTGGGACGGATCTACTGCGATCGTATGGTTTGTCGTCGCGATCACACCGGAAGCTGTAATGCCATTTGCCCATGGTCCACAGCAAATACTGCATGGGCAGTAATGAGTAATCTTAAATGTACCCAGCGGCTTCAGAGTCGCATCTGAAGATACCGCAACCGGTGTCCCAACCTGTACACCATCAACCGCTTCTCCTCTGGATGCAGTTACACCATCTACTGCCTCGGCAAAAACACCTTTACCCTCACTTTCATGAACCACTCCGGCTTCTTCTCCATCTACCTCTGCAATCTTTGTCTCTTCTTCACTCTCCTGAGTATCTGACGCATTTTCCAGTACACTGGTCGGAATATATCCAATCTGATTCTTTCCTTCGTCATCCTTATAGGAAATCTGGCTCCAGATATCATTCACGGTAGCAAGGCGTTTTACTTCATCTTCCTGAATAATTTCTCCTGTCACTTCGCCGTCCTTTTTTCCCGGGTAATCCAGAATATCACTGTCTTTCAAAGCTGTAAAGGTTCCCTTCGCAGCCTTCACCTGGTCACTGTCATTGATATTGGCTGTTCTGACATATCCGTTAATCTTTTTAGTCCCGTCTTTTCCTTTATATTCATAGACTACCTTACTCCATCCATTGTCACACACAGCTACACGGTCCACACTCGTTCCAAGATATACTTTCTTTAATTTTTCTGCATATTTTCCCGGGTTGGATCTTATATATGTATATTTCACAGATATGGAAACTGTGTCCTGTCTTGCAACTGCTGTCACTGTCTCACCATTACCATCATCAACCTCAAAAGTCGGAACAGCCTTATTATCCTCTTGGTATGCTTTGACTGTTTCTTCATAATCAGGGATATCCGCAGATACTGTGGTCGGAACAAGCAGGGTTGAACAAAGTATTAGCATCATCAGTCTTTTCTTCATATGCAAATATCATCTCCTTTATCACTTTGCATTCACTAATGATAGCACAACACCCCCTGTTTTGCAATTTTCCTGCCGCATACTTCACGGAATGTTCAGACTTTACATTATTGTTTACTTCATTCCCAGTAACGAGACCAAAATTCATTCCAGATTGCCTACGATAATGGAATATTGTAAAAAAATATCAAAAAAACATTTGACAAGCTTCGCCTTTTATAGTAATATGTATCTTGTCGCTGAGGTAAACACTTCGACAACACAATATCATAAATGCGATAGTGGCGTAGTTGGTAACGCGCGACCTTGCCAAGGTCGAGACCGCGGGTTCGAGCCCCGTCTATCGCTCTTAAAGAATCAGCAGAAGCTGGTTCTTTTTTTCTTCTCTATACTACACTTCCATTTGATTAACCAGTGCGAGCCCAATTATGGTTTGCCGTGCATTTGCAGGAGCTTTAGAAAAACCATAATTGGGCTCGCACATCCCTTTTTATTTCTTAGTGATGGAACAATCTGATTCCTGTAAAGCTCATTGCTATTCCATATTTATTGCAGGTATCAATCACATCTGCATCACGTACAGATCCACCCGGCTGTGCAATATACTTCACACCGCTCTTATGCGCACGTTCGATATTATCGCTGAATGGGAAGAATGCGTCAGAGCCCAGTGTAACATCAGTCATCTGATCCAGCCATGCACGTTTCTCTTCTTTTGTAAATACTTCCGGTTTCTCTGTGAAAGTTTTTTCCCACATACCGTCAGCAAGTACATCCATATATTCATCCCCAATGTAAACATCTATGGCATTGTCACGCTCTGCACGGGAAATGCTGTCCTTGAATGGAAGCTTCAGCACCTTCGGACACTGGCGAAGAAACCAGTTATCTGCCTTCTGTCCGGCAAGTCTCGTACAATGTACACGGGACTGCTGTCCGGCACCAACACCGATCGCCTGTCCGTCTTTTACGAAACATACAGAATTGGACTGTGTATATTTCAGAATGATCAGAGAAACCTTCATATCACGCTTTGCTTCCTCTGTAAGCTCTTTGTTCTCAGTCACAATATTGGAAAGCATCTCATCATCAATGACAAGTTCCTGACGTCCCTGCTCAAAAGTCACACCAAATACTTCTTTGTGCTCCAGCGGAGCCGGTACATAATTCTCATCAATCTGGATTACATTGTAGTTGCCTTTTTTCTTCTGTTTCAGAATCTCCAGTGCTTCCTCTGTATATCCCGGTGCGATCACACCGTCAGATACTTCTCTCTTGATAAGAAGTGCTGTATCCTTGTCACATACATCAGAAAGAGAAATGAAATCACCGAATGATGACATTCTGTCAGCGCCGCGGGCTCTTGCATAAGCACATGCCAGCGGTGAAAAATTCTTCCAGTCCATATCATTGACCCAGTAGATTTTTGCAAGAGTTTCAGTAAGAGGAAGACCTACTGCTGCTCCAGCCGGAGATACGTGTTTAAAAGATGTAGCTGCAGGAAGTCCTGTTGCTTTCTTCAGGTTTGTTACCAACTGCCAGCCGTTAAATGCATCCAGGAAATTGATATATCCAGGTCTTCCGGAAAGAACTTTGATCGGAAGCTCTGAGTTGTCTGCCATATAAATCTTGGCAGGTTTCTGATTCGGGTTGCAGCCATATTTTAATTCAAATTCTTTCATTATATATTAACCCTCCGTATAAACAGATAAATATTATATGAGCATTATCTCTGCTCATCAATTAACCATTATTTATTTTTATTAATGATCTTACTTTCGTACTTGCCAGTCTCAATATCAATATATCTCACAAACAGAGAAACTTTGTTATCTTCATTCAGACTGTTCCAGAGAAGTTCTGCGAAATCATCCATATTGTCCGGAATCGCTACCAGTTTCGGTTCTCCCTCAAAGCTTGGAAGCGGATTTCCGTCACATTTGTAGGTATGAATGAAATGTCCTTCCCCCTCAACAGCGTTCCCGTATGCAAATGTATAGCGGTTACATGCATCCGGATTTCCATTATTACTCTTGAGGATTGACATTGCATAGCTGAATTTACCATTCTCCACATGCATCACACCAGAAATACGAGGTGTATAATTCGGACCGTCCGGCTCAAATTCTCTGCTTCTTAAGGACTGCTCAAATGTAAGCTGCTGATCCATTCCTTCATAAATTGTATCTGTCTGATCTCCGTTTGTCACAATCGTCTTGTTTCCAAGTACTCGTACAGGTGCGTAGATGATCAGGCTTGGATCTGTAAGTTTGGACGGATCAAATGCCTGTGTGCGGATACCCTCACCCTCTTCAACAAATACTCTGTTTCTGCTGTTCTCGCTTCTGCCCATGATGAAATAAGCTGTCACTGCCTTCCTGCCGTCTGCGGAACGTCCAATCACAATTCCTCTTCCCGGATAGGAGTTCTCTTTCAGTTCTTGTTCCAGTGATAACATTTCCATAGTTTTTTCTCCTTTTCTTTGAAATAAGGTTTAAAAAAGCCTGGGAAACCCTTTAACTCCAGGCTGCCCAGGCGGTCGGCACGTATTCACACTGCACTCCCTG
>CAVCYJ010000002.1:36996-39601 GCA_963605995.1 Holdemanella biformis
CAATATACTTCACACTCTCAATCGGGATCTGCGGTCTGGAATATTCATTCGGCGTGAGCAGTTCCACATCTATATAGGGTGCTCCTTCCTTCTGCCACTGTTCCGGCCCGGAAGAATCTTCAGAAACCGTTGTTTCCGACTTATGTAAAAATTTCCCAATACCCCATTCGTTATCACTTACACGACTCATTATGATCCAGCCGGCCAGAATTACGATAATGACCAGCAGTATACCGATAAAAATCCTCTGATTTCTCCGTTTAATTCTGCTACTGATTTTCCCCCGCTGATTTTTGCCTGTTGTCTTTTTCACCGTATAAGGTCTTGCTGATTTTGCAGTTTTTGTCTTTTTTGCAGCACCTGAAGATTTGGTTCTTCCCGGCTTTGCTGCTTTGACGGTCTTTGTATCCGTTTTTCTCTTTTTATTTATCTTTTTCTGCATTTTTACCTTCTCTTGCAGACCAAAATGCCCCGGCTGATATGCCGGAAGGTATTTGCTTTCCTTCCTCCAGCATCCAACCGGGGCATCTATTACTGTAACTCTTTATTATTTATCATCTACGCTATAGTTTGGAGCTTCTTTTGTGATATGAATATCATGTGGATGAGATTCCTTAAGAGATGCAGCAGAAATCTTGATGAATCTGCCTGTTTCTTTAAGCTTCTCAATATTCTCTGCTCCGCAGTATCCCATACCTGAACGGAGACCGCCCATAAGCTGGAATACAGTGTCTTCAACGTGTCCTTTGTAGGCAACACGTCCTTCAACACCTTCCGGAACAAGCTTCTTCGCATTCTCCTGGAAATAACGGTCTTTGCTTCCGTTCTCCATAGCTGCGATAGATCCCATACCACGGTAAACTTTGTACTTTCTGCCCTGATACAGTTCAAATGTTCCCGGACTCTCGTCGCATCCTGCAAACATACTTCCCATCATGCAGACATTCGCACCGGCTGCGATTGCCTTGGTGATATCTCCTGAGTACTTGATACCACCATCCGCAATGATCGGGATTCCGTATTCTTTGGCTGCTTCGTAGCAATCCATAACAGCAGTGATCTGCGGAACACCGATACCTGCAACAACTCGTGTTGTACAGATAGATCCAGGTCCGATACCAACCTTGACCGCATCTACACCGGCCTCGATCAGAGCCTTTGTTGCAGCGCCTGTTGCTACGTTACCTGCGATCACCTGCAGATCCGGATATGCTGCCTTGATCTCACGTACAGCTTTCAGAATGTTCTCTGAATGACCATGTGCGGAATCAATTACGATCACATCTACAGATGCTTTTACAAGTGCATCTACACGTGCAAGTACGTTCGCTGTGATTCCTACTGCCGCACCACAGAGAAGACGTCCCTGCTCATCCTTTGCTGCCAGAGGATATTTGATCTGTTTCTCGATATCTTTAATAGTAATTAAGCCTTTTAAGTTAAAGTCATCATCTACAATAGGTAATTTCTCTTTACGGGATTTTGCCAGAATCTTCTTGGCGTCTTCCAGTGTGATTCCTTCTTTGGCTGTGATCAGTCCCTCTGAAGTCATGCACTCTTTGATCTTCCTGTCATAATCTGTCTCAAATTTCAGATCACGGTTGGTGATGATTCCGACCAGCTTTCTGCCTTCTGTGATCGGGACACCGGAGATACGGAACTTCGCCATTAATTCATCAGCGTCTTTGAGTGTATGTTCTGGTGATAAATAGAAAGGATCTGTGATAACTCCGTTCTCGGAACGTTTTACCTTGTCCACCTCTTCTGCCTGAGCTTCAATGGACATATTCTTGTGGATAATACCAATACCACCCTGTCTCGCCATAGCGATTGCCATACGATGCTCGGTTACTGTATCCATTCCTGCGCTCATCATAGGAATGTTCAGTTTAACCTTCTTTGTTAAGTAAGTTGCGACATCTACCTGATTCGGAATTACCTTTGAATATGCCGGAACTAACAGCACGTCATCAAATGTAATGCCTTCACCAATGATAGTACCCATTGCATTTCCTCCCTTGCGTATTGAATTACTATTGTAATATAAAAAGGAACCAGTGACTGGCCCTTTTATTTTCAACAAGTGTAACAAATATCGGTTTCTATGTCAATCCAAAAAAACTTTGCTTGGTGCTGAATTTTTCATAGATTTTGCCAGTGCCTCATCCGGTTCCAGGATGATCTTGCATAATTCTCCGTCCATTCTTGTGATAACTCCGAAGCGCTTATGCTCCGGATTCCCTGACGAAAAATCCACTACTTTCATCTTCTGATTTCCGTTATAATAATCCATTCTGTGGGAATTTAACGGAGCTGCCAGATCTGCCTCTGACAGTTTAAAACTGCTTACTTTCTTTCTTTTTGTCTTTGACATGATCATGTCAATGTCGAAATCACCATTGATAAACAAATATTCAAACTCTACATCGGTCTTAGGAATTATGAAGTAACACGCAATACCAAGTCCTACTGCTGCGATCCATATCAGCGGTGTAATAATGAGTCCGGCAAATACTGCCAGCGCTGTCAGAACGATCAACCCGTATTTGATCAGGCTGTCTTTGGCAGTCTTGTCTTTTTTTACCAGTAATTCTGAATACAAGTC
>CAVCYJ010000003.1:0-39316 GCA_963605995.1 Holdemanella biformis
ATCTGAAAAATATCCACTCCAATCTCAATCACCTGACCTGGCAGGCCAAGCAGGTGGCAAAGGGTGATTATTCTCAGACCGTTTCCTATCTTGGAGAATTTTCGACAGCATTTAATACCATGACCAGACAGCTTCAGGAAAGGGAAGCTTCCCTGAAGCAGGAGGCTGAAAGACAGAAAAAACATGCCGGTATGATGGAGAGCTACAATCTGCTCCTGACAGAGCTGATCAGCCGGAGCAGGGAAGAAATTCTGGTTATAAGCGCGGCTGACCAGACTGTTTTATACAGTAATCAGAGAAATTCTGAGCTGAACACAAATGAAAATGTACAAAATCGTGAAATTTACCAGGCCTGCGCCGAACAGACCAGGCTTCATCTTGACAGGGATAATTCCTGCGATGATCCCTGCGAATGGACCTGGGAAACCGAGGATTCCTCTCACAAGTTTTATGTGGTGACCTCGGGTTCAATGAAATGGCAGGGTGAAGATGCATTTACCCACATTATCCATGAAGTTACAGATGAGAAAAGACGCGAAATGCTGCTTGAAACGGAGGCACACAGTGATACTCTTACCGGAATTGGAAATCGTTCGTTCTTTCTTGAAAAAGCAGAGGAAGTACTGGCAAAGGAAGAAAGCCTGATTTTCTGTTACTGTGATCTGGATTATCTGAAGCATATCAATGATAAGTACGGGCATCTGGAGGGAGACTGGTATCTCGTTTTGTTTGTCAACACCGTAAAAAGCTATATTCGCAAAGAAGATATTTTTGCCCGTATAGGAGGCGATGAATTCTGCATTATTCTCAGAAATTGTCCTATAGATATGGCCAAACTGAAAATGCGTCTGATTTTTACCGCATTTAAGAATGATACTTCCCGTTCTTATGAAAAAAGTTTCAGTTACGGAATTGTTGAGGTTCCAAAAGCTCATTTGTACGTATCTGTAGATGACATCATTCAGGAGGCTGACGCTATGATGTACGAACAGAAACGAAAGCATCACAGAAAATCCCCTCATATACGATAGCTGTTTTGGCAAATAAAAAAGAATCCTGATCTGCGGGATTCTTTTTTATGGTTTATCAGTCCTGTGTGATACCGGTGACTTCATATCCGGCTTCTTTGATCACATCGCGGATTTTATCCTCATCCAGTTTCTGAGGTGCCTTGATCACCGTCGTCCCTTTCTCATGGGAGGAAACCACATCTTCTACTCCAAATGCTTCTTTCACTGCCTTGTTTACATGTGCCTCGCAGTGTCCGCACATCATTCCTGTTACGTTTACTGTAATTGTTGTCATTGCCTTATTCTCCTTGTTCTCTTTTATATTTTCCTGATCCTTTCGATCATGAATTTCTTTGTTGCGGCAATTTGCACTTTCATTTATCATGTTCCTGCCTTCTGTCATATGAGATTCTGAAGTATTCTGCCGGATCTTTTTGTCCCTGGATGCATCATGCACTTTAAACAGATTCAGTCTCAGCGCATTCGTTACCACACAGAAGCTGGAAAGACTCATGGCTGCTGCACCAAACATCGGATTTAATGTCCATCCGAAGACAGGAATCCAGACACCAGCCGCAAGCGGGATTCCGATTATATTATAGAAGAATGCCCAGAAAAGGTTCTCATGGATATTCCGAAGTGTCGCACGGCTGAGGCGGATCGCTGCCGGAACATCGCTGAGCCGGCTCTTCATCAGAACCACATCTGCCGCATCAATAGCAACATCTGTTCCTGCACCGATGGCAATTCCGATATCCGCCCTTGTCAGTGCAGGTGCATCATTAATACCGTCACCTACCATGGCAACTTTTCCGTGTTCCTTCAGAGAACGGATCACGCTCTCTTTACCATCCGGAAGTACACCTGCGATCACTTCATCGACACCGGCCTGCGCACCGATCGCTTTTGCAGTACGTTCATTGTCGCCTGTCAGCATTACCACACGGATTCCCATATTCTGCAGTTCCTTTATTGCCTGCGGACTGTCTTCCTTCATGACATCTGCTACTGCGATCATACCGATCAGTCTGCCGTTCTTTGCAAAAAGAAGCGGTGTTTTTCCCTCGCCCGCAAGTCTCTCTGCCTCCAGGATCAGTTCCGGTGTTACAGATGCCTGATTACTGATAAATTTCATGCTTCCGCCTGTCAATACTTCATTATTTAAGACTGCACGGAGTCCGTTTCCCGGAAGTGCCTGAAAATCCGAAATCTCTGCAGCGGAAATCTGTTCTTCCTCCGCTTTTGCGATGACCGCCCTGGCCAGAGGATGCTCGCTTCTCTTCTCGAGAGTATAAGCATAAGCCAGAAGTTCTTTCTCAGAAAATCCTTCTGCAGGGATCAGATCTGTTACCTGCGGTTCTCCTTTTGTAATAGTTCCTGTTTTGTCCAGTGCTACAATCTGTATCTTACCTGTTTCTTCCAGCGAAACGGCTGTCTTAAACAAAATTCCGCTCTTCGCTCCCATTCCGTTTCCAACCATGATCGCAACCGGTGTGGCAAGTCCAAGCGCACATGGGCAGCTGATAACGAGAACAGAAATTCCTCTTGCCAGAGCAAAGCCGAAGGGCTTACCGACAAGCAGCCAGATAATTGTCGTGACAATTGCGATACTGATGACCGCCGGAACAAAAACTCCTGAAACACGGTCTGCGATCTTTGCGATCGGAGCCTTGGTTGCCGCTGCATCACTGACCATTTTAATAATCTGTGAAAGTGTGGTATCTTCTCCTACCCTGGTTGCTTCGCATCTGATAAATCCAGACTGGTTTACGGTTGCAGCTGAAACCGCATCTCCCGGATTCTTATCTGCAGGAATACTCTCTCCTGTAAGTGCCGACTCATTGACTGCACTGTTTCCCTCAAGGATCACACCGTCAACCGGAATATTCTCACCCGGACGTACTACAAAAATATCTCCTTTTCGTACCTGCTCGATCGGTACTGTAGCCTCCTGTCCATCACGGACAACAACTGCCGTCTTTGGTGCCAGTTTCATAAGACCTTTCAGGGCATCCGTGGTCTTCCCTTTTGAGCGCGCTTCCAGCATTTTTCCTACTGTGATCAGCGTAAGGATCATTGCCGCCGACTCAAAGTAGAACTCCATCATATAGTTCATGACTGCTGCCTGGTCACTGTCCACCTGTGCTCTCGTCATAGCGAAGAGCGCATAGACACTCCATACAAAAGATGCCATGGAACCAAGAGCTACCAGCGTATCCATATTTGGGGCACGGTGCCACAGACTCTTAAATCCGCTGATAAAGAATTTCTGATTAATCACCATCACAATTCCCGCAAGCAGGAGCTGCACCAGTCCCATTGCAACATGATTGCCGTCAAACCATGCCGGCAGCGGCCATCCCCACATCATATGTCCCATGGAAAAATACATCAGCACCAGCAGAAATCCGATCGATGCGATCAGTCTTTTCTTTAATACCGGTGTTTCATGATCCTCCAGTGCTTCCTCTGCAGCTGATACAGACACCTGTGCACCTGATGCTCCTTTTAATGAAGCTCCGTATCCGGCATCCTGCACTGCTTTAATGATCTCGCCGGAGCCTGCGGCCCCCTCAACTCCCATGGAATTTGTCAGCAGACTGACAGAACAGGATGTCACTCCCGGAACTTTTGATACAGCCTTCTCCACTCTGCTGCTGCAGGCTGCACAGCTCATTCCGGTTACATTGTATTGTTCCATTTCCTTTCCTCCTCAAATATATTATCATACAAACACGAACTGCTTTTTTGACCCTGATGTCATTTCATAAGCTTCTGCAGAGTCGCGACCAGTTCATCGATCGTTTCATCTTTGCCCTCCCGGATATCACGGGCTACGCAGGTGCGGATGTGGTTTGCAAGTAATTCCTTATTAAATGCGTTCACTGCCGCATTCACTGCCGCAGACTGGATCAGGATATCATTACAGTATGCATCATTCTCCAGCATACCGATAATTCCGCGGATCTGTCCTTCCACACGTTTAAGACGATTGATCAGTTTCCTGCGTTCCTCCTCAGAACGGTCTGTATGTTTCCCACAACAGGGACAGGCTTTCTTTTCCTGTATATCTGCCATATGCAATCCTCCTTGCCGGATATAGCTCTATATTTGTTACTGTTCACTCCGTGCCCAGTAACACGCTTCGCGATGCACAGAATTTATGCTAGACGCATAAATTCGCGCGGTATGTCTCGGGTTTTCTGTGAGCATTGCTCACAAAAAACACCTCGCGGGATATTACCAGTAAACAGTAACCTATATTTATCTCAGTACCCCGAATACCCCAACGGGGTATCTTCCTTACAATGGTTAATATATACCCTCACGGGGTATTTGTCAATACCTGAAAAAGGAGCTTTTGCAAGCTCCCTTAACAATCCTCTATGCACCTTTATGTACTTTTTTTCTTACAAAATAAAAACAGATCACCTGCATGATGATCGTCAGGATCCACGAACCCGGATAGGAAATAAATAACACAGACAGAGATCTGTAATGGGGAAAAACTCCGAAAATCCACACAATTCTGGTTCCAACAGTACCGATCACAGACAGGATCATCGGAACAGAGGAATAGCCCATTCCGCGCAGTGCACCCGGAAACAGATCCATGATACCACAGAAGAAATACGGTATCGTAGTATATGCCAGTATCTCCATTCCACATCGGATCACATCCGAATCATCTGTATAAATTTTCAGAAGTTCCGGTCCGAAGAAATATGCTCCGCATCCCAGTGTCAGCGATGTGATCACAGAAATGATCATACAGTCGATCAGGACTCTGTCCATTCGTCTGAACCTCCCTGTTCCGTAATTCTGGCTGGTAAAGCTCATACATGCCTGTGTCACAGAGTTTACCGACACGTACAGAAAGCCAAAAATATTATTGGCTGCCGTGTATCCTGCCATGGCGGTTGAGCCAAAGGAATTGACCGAAGACTGCAATAATGCATTTGAAAAATTAATCACCGTACTCTGGATACCTGCCGGGATCCCTACCTGAAAAATCTGTTTCAGATAAACCGTATTGATTTTCAGCTTTGAGAATCGGAGCTGATAACTGGTCTGAGACAGGTAAAGGCACCGCAGTACCAGCACGCAGGAAATCATCTGAGAAATCACGGTTGCAATGGCCACTCCTGCCACATCCAGATGAAATACGATCACAAGGATCATATTCAGGCAGGCATTTACCAGTCCTGAAATGATCAGAAAGATCAGCGGGCGTTTGGTGTCGCCCACTGCCCTCAGGATCGCAGCTCCATAATTGTACAGCATAAAGAATGGCATTCCAAGGAAATATATCTTCATATACAACGTGGACTGATCAATGACATTTTCAGGTGTATCCATCAGCTGCAGCGCTCCTCTGGAAAAAAGCAGGCCAACAAATGCCATGACTATACCGCTGATCAGTGCCAGAGTAATTGCCGTATGAACGGTATCTGACATTTCTCTGTCCTTACCGGCGGCAAAAAAACGGGCTGCAAGGACATTCGCACCGAGAGAAATCCCGATGAACAGATTCGTAAAGACATTGATCAGTGCTGTGGTGGAACCTACTGCTGCAAGTGCCACACTTCCGCTGAAATGTCCTACAACAACAATATCTACTGCATTAAACATCAGCTGCAGGATGCCTGACAGCATCAGTGGCAGCGAAAACGAGATCAGCTTATCCATGATGGTTCCGCTGCACATATCTATTTCGTATTTATTCTGCTTCACTTTTATCTTTCACCTTCTGTCGGATCAGTCCACAAGACTTCCAAAATAGTAGAATCCCTTACAGGTATCCAGTTTTACTCTCACATATTTGCCGAGCAGATCGCTGCAGCCCGGAAAATGAACCAGAAGATTGTATTCAGTTCTGCCTGTGAAGATTCCCTTCTCCTTACTTTCCTCTTCTACCAGAACTTCCTGTACGGTACCCTCGAAACGTGAAGATTCTTTTCTTCCTTTCTCCTGTACCAGAGCCAGAAGCCGGTCAAAGCGATCCTTTACGATATCTTCCGGTATCTGGTTCTCCATTTTCGCAGCAGGTGTGCCGCTTCTTTTGGAATAGATAAAAGTAAATGCAGAATCAAAGTTACATTTGTCGACTACCTCCAGTGTATCCTGGAAGTCTTCTTCTGTTTCTCCCGGGAAGCCTACAATAATATCTGTAGTCAGGGAGATATCCGGCACTGCCCTGCGGATCTTTTCTACAAGCTCCAGATATTTCTCCTTATCGTAACGGCGGTTCATGATCTTCAGGATGCGGCTGCTTCCGGACTGCATCGGCAGATGAAGATGATGACATACCTTTCTGCTCTCGGCTATTGCCTGGATCAGCTCATCAGAAAGATCCTTCGGATGTGAAGTCATAAAGCGGATCCTCTTTAATCCTTCAATCTCTTCTACCTGTTTCAGAAGCTGTGCAAAAGTTACCGGATTCTCCAGGGTTTTGCCGTAAGAATTTACATTCTGTCCCAGAAGCATAACCTCTGTCACGCCATCCGCCACCAGTTCCCTGATCTCAGCTGTGATCGCTTCCGGCTCGCGGCTTTTCTCTCTTCCCCTCACATACGGCACGATACAATAGCTGCAGAAATTGTTGCAGCCGAACATGATATTTACACCTGTTTTAAAAGAGTACTTACGGTCTGCAGGCATGCCCTCTACAATCTCATCGGATTCTTTCCATACATCAATGATCTGTCCCTCTGTATTTAAGCTCCTGTAAAAAAGTTCCGGGAATTTATGGAAATTGTGGGTACCGAAGACCAGATCCACAAAAGAATAATCTTTGTGGATTTTCTCGATCACTTCCGGTTCCTGCATCATACATCCAAATAATACGATTTTCATTTCCGGTTTCTTTTTCTTAATACTTTTTAAATGTCCCAGATGTCCGTAAATCTTGAGATTGGCATTCTCGCGGACTGTACAGGTATTGTAGATAACTACGTCGGCCTCTTCTTCCCGGAATACCTCCCTGTAACCCATACGTTTCACGATTCCGGCTACTGTCTCTGTCTGCAGGGAATTCATCTGGCATCCTGCATTCTGAATATAGAAAGCAGGTACTGTTTCATATTTTGCCTTAACGATCTCCGTACATTTATCAATATATTCTAACTGTACTTTACTTTCCTGTGTATTATTCTTCACTCTTATCTCCTCAGCTTTCCGGGTTACTGTTCCTTCTGGTCTCAGTAACCTTTTTATTTCACAATAGTTTCAGACACTCTGTTTATGATACAAAATTTACACTCTTATGTCAAACGCTATTCTGTATTTTTTGCACCGGTCATGCTTTTGCAAATGTGCTGCCGGTCAGAGAATAGAGATATTCCAGCGGGATCATACGCAGCTCTTCTACCTCTCCTTTACGGTAATCCGGGATTTGAACTGCGAGCGAAGGCTGCCGGATCACCTCTGCATAAAACTGTTCAGGTGATCCCATATCCTGACTTGTCCCGGATCTTTTCATCGTATTGTCCGCAGTGTCCTTCTCCAGATGGTAGCCACAGCATTTCTGCAGATGTCTTGCAAGTCTGTAATTTCTCTGATTATAGGCAAAAGCTTTCTCCTGTCTGCAGTAAATGATCTTTCCTCTGGAATATCCGAAGGTGAGAAGCCCTGCGCTGGAATATTCCTGAAAAATACCGATCAGTGCTCTCGTCTCATTCTCACTGGCCGGCTCCTGGTTGATCTTCTTTCGACGATAGTAATTTGTCGGAAAATTTTTTCGCAGATCAACACCTCTTGCATTACACGCATAATTCTTTTCCGGTTTATCCTGCATTTTCAGCATCTGCCTGTAGATCGGATTCCTGATAACTCCGTATCCGTTTTCCGAGATTTCATAGCTGTCAGGATTCAGCATTGGAATCACACAAATCCGAACTTTGTCAAAAAGCTTCCGCACATCATAATTCTCCCCTATGATCCACCCGCTTTCATATGCCCTGCAATATTCTTTTGCAGCTGACAGCAGATACACCGGGATGTTTCCATCACCGCCTGCTATACCACTTACACAGAAGATACAGGTATCTCCCTTTCCAAGCTCCAGCATGGGAATCATTCTGTCATCATGACTTCTTCCGATCACCCTGAACCGGGCAAATTCCCCATACCGCTGACCAGTCTCCCACATTGCAAAATATAACCTCTCATATGTACCCGGCTGTTTTGTTTCCATATACTGATTGTCCTCCTTTTTCTATCCGCATTAACTGCGCTCTGTTAATACATATGAAAAGAGACAGGCCATAAGACCTGTCTCTTTGAAATTTCTTCTGCCGGATATCACGATGAAGTTTGATTTACTGCTCTTTTTTACGTCTTCTTACAAGTACACAGCCACCTGCAAGTACAGAAGCTGCTGCCAGAGCCATCATAGTTCCGATCGGTGACTCATCACCTGTAGACACTGCAGACTTGGAAGTGCCGTTTGTGCCATCTGCATAAGTAGTAGGTGTTACATCTGTAGTACTTTCGGCTGTACCATCTGTACTTCCGCTTCCGCTTGTGCCATCAGAGCTCGGAGTGACAGTTGCCGCTGTAAGCGGTGCTGCCTTGAACTGATAGGAAAGGATCTCTGAAGCATCTGTATCTTCCCAGTTATTTCCACTGTATACCTGTTTATTGTATTTGATATAAATGGTATATGCTTTCTCTGTATCTGTATAGATACCATTCTTGGCACCGATCTTCCAGGAAGTATTCCATGTTGTTGGATTGGAAGACATACTCCATCCCACAGGAACCCATCTCACATCTCCCTCGCCGGGATTACTGTTCTGGGTACCGGCACCGATAACCTTGAAATCATAGAAGGTGTTCGGATAGAATACAAGGGCATTCTCAAATCCCTGTACAACGCTCTCGTTTACGTTCGGTACTACTGCATTGTGAGGGGTCGGTGTCGGTGTAACAGTGGTAGGTGCTGCCGGGCGTTCTGCGCCAATCGGTGTAAATTTCTCATCACCAGTTCTATTCTTATCTGCTTTACTTACCACATATACATAGATATCGACATCATATTCTGGCAAATCGTCAATCTTCACAGTTGTATTTGTATCCGCATAAGTTGAACTTACGGCCTTTGAAGAATCAATAGTCGGTTTCTTTGCACCATGTTTTACAACTTCATAATAGTATGTGCCGTCTACATTTGATTGAAATTTAATTTGTACCGTATTATGTCCCAACCATTTCGTACTAATTTCTTTTACTGATACATCCACGGATGGTTTTGACGTTGGCACTGGTGTAGGCTCCGCTGTACTGATCAGTGTTCCGTCTTCGCCAAGCTTCAGACTGGAATCTCCCTCATATGTGACTTGAGAAAGTACGTCTGCCAGTTTCACATCTGTAACTCCATCTCCGAGCTGAAGTACTGTTCTGCCTGCCACAGCCTCCTGAACAGCTACTCCAATTGTGGAATCGATCACTGTACCGATAACATTGAGCACACCATCTTTACTAAGCACTACATTACTTACTGCTTCTGGATCAGAATTCGTAACAGTATTTCCGGTAACGCTTACTGTTCCACTCAGATTTACCGTTCCCTCACTGTAGATTGCACCACCTGAAGAAGCAGAGTTTCCGGTAATTGCACCGCCAAGGAGATATACCTTTGCATCGGCAGTGCTGCTGATCGCACCACCGTTTCCGGTTGTCTTGTTACCTGTAAGAGTTGCTCCATCAGTCAGAGCATAATTACCGCTGATCACTTCCACAATAGAACCTTCGACTCCATCGCCTGCACCGTCAACCGTTAATGTGCCGTTTCCTATAACGGTTCCATCTGAATCCGTTACAGCTCCGCCTGCCATCTGCAGATTACCGCCATTTACAGTAAACATACTTCCGTTAAATCCTGCGGCACGTTTAATAGTTGTACCTTCCGCAGCAGCAACCAGCATGATATTTTTATTAGCCGGAACATCAATCGTGGCATCAACCTCAATCTCGCCCTGCACCTTGATGTATGTAGGCTCACCGGTAGTCATATCTGTGCTGTCAGGAACTGCTGCAAATGCTTCTGCAAGTGATGGATATGTCTGAGTTCCGATAACGATGGCTGCTCCGTCTGCTTCGGCAGCCTGTGCCTCAGCTTCTCCGGAATCAGTTGTATCTTCCCCTGTTGTGTCTGCTGAAGTATCTTCCTCTGGTGTTTCTGTCGGGTCTGCTGTCTGGTCTTCTCCTGTTGTATCTTCTGCCGGTGTATCAGCTGAATCCTCTGCCGGTGTTTCATCCGCACCTGAAGAACCATCCAGTTCTCCGGAAACTTCCTCTAAAGCAGCATCTTCCGCTGCAAATGTGGCTGTCGGAGCCATTCCCACAGACAGCGCACCTGCCATTAATAATGCAAAAAGCTGTTTTTTTCTCATTTTATGTCCTCCCGTAAATGAGTCATTAATCAAAGCTGCTATTGTCATATCAACGCACAGATACAACAATAACCCAAATCTGAAACCAAGTATAGCATATCTTTCAGAAAAAATCAATGTTGCGATTCTACGGACGCACCTGTCCGTTTCCGTAAATGATGTACTTTGTGGTAGTCAGCGCAAGGAGTCCCATCGGCCCTCTGGCATGGAGCTTCTGTGTACTGATGCCAATCTCCGCACCGAAACCGAATTCAAAACCATCTGTAAATCTGGTAGATGCATTGACATAAACTGCCGCTGCATCCACTTCATCCAGAAACTTCTGCGCATGTTCATAATTGCTGGTAACGATCGCTTCAGAATGTTTCGTATTGTATCGGTTAATATGCGCGATTGCCTCTTCTACAGAAGAAACTACTTTAATTGAAAGGATATAATCCAGATATTCTTTTCCCCAGTCTTCTTCTGTTGCATGTACTGCTCCCGGAATCAGGTCATATGCCTCCTCATCAGCCCGGATCTCCACGTGCTTCTCCTGCAGACGTTTTGCCAGAACAGGCAGAAATGCATCTTTAATATTCTTATGTACAAGAACTGATTCGCAGGCATTGCAGACACCTACCCGCTGAGTCTTTGCATTGATAATAATATCTGCCGCCATCTTCAGATCTGCTGTTTCATCCACATAGGTATGACAGTTGCCTGTTCCCGTTTCGATAACAGGAATCGTACTCTGTTCAACTACTGCTCTGATCAGTCCCCTGCCTCCACGCGGGATCAGCACATCCACATACTGATTCAGCTTCATAAATTCTGCCGCTGTCTCTCTGGAAGTATCTGAAATCAGCTGGATCGCATCCTCAGTCACACCCTGTTCCTTCAGGGCGGCACGAATACTCTTCACGATTGCTTCATTAGAGTGGATCGCGTCACTGCCGCCTTTTAAAATTACAACATTACCGGTCTTAAAGCATAAAGCAAATGCATCTGCTGTTACATTGGGTCTGGCTTCATAGATGATTCCAATGACTCCCAGCGGAACCCTCTTCTGTCCGATCAGCAGTCCGTTAGGACGTTTCTTCATTCCGGTAACTTCCCCGATCGGATCCTCCAGCGCAGCAACCTGACGTAATCCCTCTGCCATTCCCTCAATTCTGCTCTCTGTCAAAAGAAGTCTGTCTATCAGTCCTTCCGGCATCCGGTTACGTTTTCCCTCTTCAACATCCAGTGTATTGGCACTGATCAGTGTCTGTGCATCTCTTACCAGTCTTTCAGCCACTGCAAAAAGTACTGCATTCTTCCTGTCAGTGGAAAGATTTCTCATTTCTGTTTCTGCTGCTTTTGCGTTCATACCAAGGCCATTCAGCATTTCATTCATATGTCCCGGTCTCCTTTCCGTCAGTTATGCGAGATAATATGTTTCCTCTTCTGTTACAATGATCTGCGGGCAGATGTCTGTAGGTTCAGTGGGAACCTCCGGCAATATCTGAAAAGAAAATGCAACAGCAATCCTTTCAAGCCGCGGATGCTTCTCCAGATAACGATCGTAAAAGCCACCGCCATATCCGATCCTGTGATTTGCTCTGTCAAACGCTACACCCGGCATGATCATCAGAGCCTCCGGCCAGTCCGCATTCTCCCCTGATACCGGTTCCGGAATCCCGAAATATCCGGGTTCCAGCTGAGAAAAGTCTGTCAGCCTGCAGAATATCATGTCTTTTCCCACAACCTTCGGAACAGCAACCTCTTTGCCGGCTTTCCATGCTTCCCTGATAAGATACTCCGTTACAACTTCATGATTGTAATCTGCATATACCAGAATACGTCCGGCATTT
The DNA here is from genome assembly GCA_963605995.1 of Holdemanella biformis. Classification (GTDB taxonomy): domain Bacteria; phylum Bacillota; class Clostridia; order Lachnospirales; family Lachnospiraceae; genus Blautia_A. The sequence goes on from CAVCYJ010000003.1 coordinate 12,241, forward strand.
CGAAATGCCGGAAGAGCAGTTACCCTTTTTGTGATCGTAAGGCTCATGGCCCTTATCTGCTCATCCGTACGGAGCTTTCGTTCTGCAAATATTTTTTTCCTAATTTCCCTTTTTGTTTCCATATTTTTCACCCAGATTGGTAATTGTTCCATCTTCCTGTTCTACATCAATATTATCAAGCTGAGAGCGCAGGTTCATACGTACAGAAGCGATAAATTCCCTGCGCAGCAGATCCCGTTCTTTCTTTTCTTCCTCAGTAAGTCCCACACTCTTTGCCTTATGTGCAAGTTCGTTGATTCGATTGATCTTTTCGATTTCCATCGTACACTCTCCTGTATCTTTTTTATATCTGGATTCCGTTTTCCGGAAATTCGTTACAGCAGCCTGTCAATAATATCAATCAGATAAATTTCTTCTTTTGACTGGCTTACAAACAGGGTTCCATAATTACGTCCCTCTGTGATCTTATGGATGATATGGAAATCAGCACCATTTGCGATCACCATGTCCACTCCCGCTGCTGATGATATCTGTGCCGCTGTCAGCTTGGTGGCCATCCCGCCTGTTCCTACTTTGCTTCCGGATGTGCCTTTTCCCATATCCAGAAGCTCCTCATCCAGACTCTCAACAACCTCAATGAACTTCGCATCCGGATTGGTATTCGGATCATCTGTAAAAAGTCCGTCAATGTCTGACAGAAGGATCAGAAGATCTGCCTGGACCAGGGCGGCAACCACTGCTGAAAGAGTATCATTGTCACCGAATTTTTCCAGATTCTGAAGCTCATAAGTGGAAATGGAGTCATTTTCGTTTACGATAGGAATCACACCCAGTTTCAGCAGTTCGTTAAAAGTATTCTGTGCATTCTTACGGTTAATATTATTTACCATTGTATTCTTTGTCATAAGGATCTGTGCGGATGGCTGATTATATTCAGAAAAAAGCTTCTGATAGATCATCATCAGTCTGGCCTGTCCCACAGCCGCACATGCCTGCTTTCCCTTAAGATCGGCAGGTCTTTCCTTCATCCCCAGTGCGGCAGCACCTGTCGCGATCGCACCCGAGGAAACCAGCACGACATCCTTTCCCTGATTACGCAGATCACAAAGCTCTCTTGCCAGCACTTCCAGCTTGCGAAGATTCAGTCTGCCTGTTTCCGGATGTGTCAGGGAAGAAGATCCGATCTTGATTACAATTCGTTTTTTATTCTTAAGTCTTTCCCGGTAATTCATGTTTCTGGTACTCCGTATAAATATATTTTCTGTAAATCAGCCGGACTGCAAAGCAGTTATCCGGTTATGACGATCATCGTGTAATTCCAAGCTCATCTAATGCCTGTGCCTGTTTGGCCTCCATAACTGCTGCCTCCTCAGGTGTCATATGGTCATATCCCAACAGATGAAGCATACTGTGTGCCACCAGGAAACAAAACTCCCTGGTTACGCTGTGACCGTACTCTGCCGCCTGGGCAAACACTTTGTCAACTGAAATCATGATGTCTCCCAACAGAAGCTCATCGGTATCCAGATCGAAATACGATTCATCTGCTTCTGCGATCTCATATGCTGCCGGTGTTTCAAACGGGATCATCGGAAAGGACAACACATCCGTTGCTCTTTCGATATTGCGGAATTCCGTATTGACCCTTTTGATTTCTTCGTTGTCTGTAATTACAAGATTCACCTGTGCCTCGTAGGGGCATTTCTCCATCTCAAGAACTCTGTCAGCAACTTTGACTGCCAGTGCTTCGTAATCAATCCCGAGTTCTCGTTCTGTTTCATATTCAATCTGCATGTTCATCGGCTGTTTCCCCCGTTTCTGCGCCTTATCTGTCTTTCGGGTTTCTGCTTCTTCTCATAATCATCATAAGCCTGTACGATCTGCTGCACCAGCGGATGTCTTACAACATCCTTGCTGGTAAGCTGACAGAACCCGATATCATCTATCTTTTTCAGCACCTTCATCGCTACATCCAGTCCTGATGTGGCATCTCTCGGGAGATCCTTCTGGGATGCATCTCCTGTAATGATCACTTTTGAACCAAATCCGATACGGGTCAGAAACATCTTCATCTGAGCAGGGGTTGTATTCTGTGCTTCATCAAGGATGATAAAAGCATTGTCCAGCGTACGTCCACGCATGTAAGCGAGAGGTGCTACTTCGATCAGCCCCCGTTCCATATTCTTTGCGAAGCTGTCTGCCCCCATAATCTGATATAATGCATCGTAAAGCGGTCTGAGATAAGGATCAACCTTGCTCTGAAGATCACCGGGAAGGAATCCCAGCTTTTCACCCGCCTCGATTGCCGGGCGTGTCAGGATGATCCGGCTTACCTCTTCATTGCGAAATGCGGTGACAGCCATTGCCATCGCCAGGTAAGTTTTGCCTGTACCTGCCGGGCCTACCCCGAAAACGATCATTTTCTTTCGGATCTGCTCTATATAATCCTTCTGTCCAAGGGTCTTTGGCTTAATAGGCCGTCCCTGTATGGTATTGCATATAAAATCTTTGTCTATTTCCGTAATAACCTCATTTCTCTGCTCCATTGCAAGAGAAAGGGCATAGTTCACGTTCTGTTTTATGATGGTGTTGCCGCGCTTTGCAAGCACGACAAGCTCTTCTATCAGTTTCTTCGCAGAAGCCGCACTCTGTTCACTGCCAAGGATCTTGAGGATCCCGTCTCTGGAGATCACGGTTACATTCAGTGTTCTTTCGATCAGCTTAAGATGCTCATCAAACTGTCCAAATACATTGGATTCAAGATCTGCGGGCACTTCTGTGTGTAATTCAATAATATTACCAGCCATCCTGTGATGTCCTTTCCTGTTCATTATCCGCTCATCCTTTCAGCTGAACCGGATGCGTCTATTGTAACACCTCTTTACAACTTTTTAAATATAAATTTTCCTGTTTTGTTGCGCGTCTGTTATCCTTCGTTCTCAGACCCGGTCGTCTTTTCTGCGATATCTGTATTTATTGAGGTTTCTTTTCCTGTCTGTTCTGTGATCTGCAGTATTCCACTTGTAATACATGACTGCGTTTTTACAGCAGTTGTCACGCGGGCTTCGGTAATCTCCGCGCCATTTTGGAGCAGCTCCTTCTCAAACAGCTGTAATCTGTAAGAAGCCTCCTGCTTTGCTTCCTTTTGTGTATAAATCTGCTCTCTGATTTTATAATCCTTCACTCTGGTCCTTCCAATCCATACAGGAAGAAGGAAATTCTCTGTAATACGAAGCTGATATTCTGTGGTGATACCTGTCTGATCCGGTTTTGCATTCCGGTACAGTCCCAAATACCAGGAGCCCAGACGGATATATCTGCCCTTCTGTATCCTGTCACCAAATATCCGGATCTGGTGTTTCAGCGGAAACTCGTGATAATACGAAAGCTGCCTGGATACATAAATATCCGCATCCGCATGTACATATTCCTTTCTGACGATCTCCTGGCTGTCATTCATGATATGAAGTTCTCCGGAAACCAGGATATCTCCCTTCCGGCAGATGTCTCCAGGCTTTTTTACAGGTACGCCGGCACGGACGATCATTTCCATGATCACTCCCTCTTTGTCTGCTGTCAGATCGCAGGGAGATGTTTCAGGCATGGTTTCTTTCTGAGAAACATCCTCCTGGATTTCAATATAGAGCCGGGTACCTTCTATTCTGGCAGATACCCAGGTAATCTCAGCAAAATTCCTGCGCACTGCCGCGGCAATTTCAGAACAGTCCGCTTTCTTTACCGCCATTCCATGTACAATCCCCTCTTCTTTGAGAAAGGTAAGGATTTCCCCTGTACTGTTTCGGACATTTCCTTCTATATGAATATTCCAGATCCTGCCTGTCATGAAGAATATCAGGATACATCCCAGAAGCATTCCTGCAAAAAAAGCCTTTCTTTTTTTATTTCTGAAAAAAAAGAAGGGCAATCCACGTTTCTGTATGATCTGGATATGTACACCGGTTTTGCTGCGGATTGATCTCAGCCTCTTAAAATCTGCTGCCTGAATCCGAGCTTTTATCTGCCCGGTATCCGGAAAACAGACCTTTTCCATATAGATATTCCGGTTCCGGCAAAGGTTCAGGAAACGTTCCAGTTGTTCGCCGCCTATGAGTACAACTACATAACCATATATCAGTTTCAGGATTCTTTCCATTCCGGTCTCACCTGCTTTTCAGCCTATAGATTTCTGTGGATAAACACCCGATATCTTCCCTTTTACTTTCATTGCACTGGAAGTATACCAGAGAATTTCCAGATTTTTTCCGCATATGGTTACCCTTCCCCGAAGAGACAGGATTACGATTTCCGAAGAAGTGTATCTGGAGATTGCTCTGTAATTCTCAATCAGTACTTCCATGGTTCCGGTCAGCGTGACGATTGTTTCACTGTAGGCAAGATCCGGAGGAAGTTCCAGTACAGATACCAGATTTTCTTTCCATCGTCCTGTTTTTTTCATAACAAAAAATCCTCCGGCTTTTCATAACAGTTTATGCCGGAGGAATTATGTTTAAAACTTATCTGCCAAATAATACCATCGAAAACCAGAGAATACTGTTTCCACCAAGATTATATTCCATGGATTCGCGTTCCACGATCTCATTTACTACCACACCATGACTTTCCAGACACGGATGCATCCGTTCAGGGTATCTGCACGGTTTTCCCTCTTTGTATGCACAGGTTTCACAGATATCACAGGATTCCGTAGACAGGATATAGGTTCTGTAGCCTTCTCTGTTGAGATATTGGCCCACCTCTGTGGTCAGATCTTCATGTGCGCGTCTGGTAGAGAGCAGTTCGTCCATATTCATGATATCAGAAACCTCTGCCACACTGGAAAAGAAAATAGCCTGCGGATAACTTCTGATCTTTCTGCCGCACTCTTCCAGTGTTCCCACTGCAGGCGGACAGGCCCATGTGGAACCGTACCGCTCACATTCATCACGACAGATCGTGCGTACACGCTCTTCAATCCCGATATTTTCGGTATTGAGCAGACGGTATTCAAAAATTGGATACTGCGAAATAAATTCTTCAAATTTTTCCTGATTCATATCAAATAGCTTCCTTCCATTTATCATCTGCAGGTATTTGATACCTCAGACATCGGAACCGTTCCGTGTATTATTTTATTTATGATAGGGCTCATGGTTGATGATCCGATAGCTCCTGTATATCTGCTCCAGAAGAATCATCTGCATCAGCTGATGCGGAAATGTCATTTTTGAAAAACTCAGCTTATAATCCGCCCGTTTCAGGATTTTATCACCAAGTCCCAGAGAACCGCCGATCACAAATGCAACAGAACTGATACCGGAAACACCCAGCTTCTCGATTTTGTCAGATAACTCCACGGAATCCAGCATCTTTCCGTCAATTGCCAATGCGATTACATAATCCTGTTCTCTGATATGCTTCATCAGGCGGTCAGCCTCTGTATCCTTAATCTGTGTGTTCAGTGCAGCGGAGGCTTTATCCGGAGTTTTCTCGTCTGCTACCTGGCAGAAATTCAGTTTGCAGTATCTGCCAAGACGTTTTGCATATTCTGCGATTCCATCGCATAAATATTTCTCTTTGATTTTTCCAACTGTAATAATACGAATTTCCATTCTGCGTACTTTCTACTTTCCTGATTTGTCAGGCGGATAAAACATCCGCTTTGCTATTTGCTCTTAACCGAACAGCTGCTTCGCAGCTTCGGTTAATATTGCAGATAATACTCCATCGTTGTCACCCTGCTGGTCTTTCCGTTAGCTGCTACAAGGATGACATTCAGCCTGTGATATCCGGTTGGCATGGAGATCGGCTGTTCATAAAGCGTACTGTTGATATCCGGTTCTGCATCAAAGGCATAATAAGCCTTACATCCATCCGGTACTGTAACACGGATTTCGGTCTGCTTATTATAATCACCTGATTTCGGAGTCACCTTCGGTGCATCCGGTGTCCTGAGAACAATAATAAATTTTTCGGTAATGATATCACTCTCTATATTCTTCTCATTTACGCCAAAGGCTTTCAGTTCTGTTGTGCCTTCCTTAAGAGAGATCGGACCGGTATACAGGGTACTGTCTCTGGTAGGCGTACTTCCATCCAGTGTATAATAAATACGGGAACAGTCTGCCTTTAATTCCAGTGTCTGCACCGAAGTATAAGTGCCGGAATCAAGGCTGGATACCGGTGCTTCACAGATATATTCCCTGCATGCATCCTGTATCTCCGCCGCCGCATGCTTAAGAGTATTCTTTACTTCCGCAGTTTTGCCCTGACCGGTCAGCAGCTTCACATATTCCCTGTATATTGCCGCACCTGCAGTCCTGTTCCGTATCAGAGGACGCAGAACAAGAATCGCAGATTCTGTATCGCCCAGTTTCTCCATACTTTTTGCCATCAGGAGATTCGCCGCCTCATTCTCCGGCTTCAGATCAAGCGCCTCTTCTATGACCGGAAGTACGGCTTCATAATTCTGCTGTTCATACTGCCTCCTGGCAAGAGAATATAAAGCAGAAAAAGTATGTAACTGATGATAACACAACAGTCCCAGCAGTACAGCTGCAGATATGATCAGAATGATCAGTCTGCGGCTGAGAATCATCCTCTTATTTTTGTTCCTGTGTTTTTTTACATATCTGAGATGTTTGAATTTATGCTTTTTTCCGTGAGACTGATCCTGCTGTTTCTTTTTCATCAGAGTTTCTACGGAATCGAATTCTCTTACCCATGGTATCTCCGAAAGACAATACGGACAGTACAGTGAACCCTTCTCAACCTCTTTATGACATTTCGGACATTTCATAAGCAGTCCTCACTTAATTTACTGATTCTCCAGATAAGCCTGAAATTCCTCCATGGACATAAGAACCTTTCGAGGCTTCGTTCCCTCTTCCGGTCCTACTACACCTGCATCACAAAGCTGATCCATGATCCTGGCAGCTCTGTTGAAACCGATCTTGAACATTCTCTGAAGCATACCTATTGATGCTTTTTCTTTTTCTATGATAAACCTTCCTGCTTCTTCGAAATGTACATCCCTGTCATTTCCCGACATTCCCGCAGAAGATACGGGAGTATTTACCTGCTGCTCGATCTGCTGGTTATACTGTACTCCGGGATTCTTATTTGCAAGGAATTCGACAACAGCACTGACTTCATCATCAGAAACAAAAGCACCCTGAAGCCTGGCAGGTTTCTGATATCCCTGCGGATAAAAAAGCATATCACCCTTGCCAAGCAGCTTCTCAGCACCGTTCATATCCAGAATTGTCCGTGAATCCACTCCTGATGATACGGAAAATGCGATTCGCGAAGGCATATTGGCCTTGATCAGTCCTGTGATTACATTTACAGACGGTCTCTGTGTTGCGATGATCAGATGAATTCCCGCCGCACGCGCAAGCTGAGCCAGACGGCAGATTGCATCCTCTACTTCACCGGGCGCAACCATCATAAGATCTGCAAGCTCATCTACGATAATCACGATCTGAGGCATCTTTTCCGGTTCCTCTTCTGCACCCGCTGCTTTAATCTGTTCAGCCTTTCTGTTATATTCCGTAAGGTTACGCACACCGTATTCCGCAAAGGTATTATAACGGTTTGTCATCTCCTGCACAGCCCAGTTTAACGCACCTGCTGCTTTCTTGGGGTCTGTCACAACCGGGATGAACAGATGCGGGATTCCATTATAAACACTGAGTTCTACTACTTTCGGATCGATCATGATCAGCCTGACCTCATCCGGTCTGGCCTTATACAGAATACTTACGATCAGCGTATTGATACATACGGATTTACCGGATCCGGTAGCACCTGCGATCAGCAGATGGGGCATCTTTGCAATATCCGTTACTACCGTCTTTCCCGCAATATCCTTACCGACTGCAAAAGAAAGCCTTGATTTCGCATTCTGGAACTCTTCGGACTGTAACAGTTCCCGGAGCATGACTGTACTGTTTTCCCTGTTCGGTACTTCGATTCCTACTGCCGCTTTACCCGGGATCGGTGCTTCAATACGAATATCCGGTGTTGCCAGATTCAGCTTGATATCATCCGCCAATCCTACGATCTTACTTACCTTTACGCCCATTTCCGGCTGCAGCTCATAACGGGTAACAGTAGGTCCGCAGCTCACATTTAATACAGTTACGTTTACACCAAAATTATGTAATACTTCCTGCAGCTTCTTTGCAGTTTTGCGCAGATGCTCATCGGAGTCTCCCTGAGATTTACTGCTGCCTTTTTTTAACAGACTCAGAGTCGGAAATTTATATTCTTTTTTTACGGCTGCTTCCTGCCGGCTGATCTCATGCTGGATATTAACGATTCCATTCTGAATTTCCGTCTGGGAAGATTTGGGGTTCTTCGAAGGCTGCCGTGTTGCCTTCTCATCCTGAAAAGGGGGCACATCCTCCTGTACTTCACCTGAAAGAGACTCTTCTTTCTCTACGGAATTATTCTCAGGTTCATATATATCAGCCGGTGTTTCGGTTCTGTGGATTTCAAAATTCATCGGAGTTTCCGGAGCTTTAGATGGAACCTCCTCTGTTACTGTGTCTTTCACAGATGCCATTTCGGTATTTTCCGCTTTTTTCTTTCTGTCAGTCTTTTTTTTCTTTTTGGGCTGTTCCTCCTGGGAATAACCGGTCAGCTTGGTTCCCTCGAGAAAAGCACCCTTTTTCATGCTTTTCGCTTCTTTCGGATCAAGAAGAAAATCCTCATCCCCGTCAGACTCCTCATCTCCGATCTCCGCTTCCAGCCTGCGGATCCGCTCCTCTCTTCGTTCCTCTCTCATTCGTCTGCGTTCACGCGCACGCTCTTCACGTTCCGGCTGTCCCTGTGCATATCGTGTACGTCCTTCTTTTACGAAATCGCAGATTTTCATGACCAGAACAGTCACAAAGTCCAGCAGGGAGCGTTGTGTGATTATGATCATGCAGACAATAAATGCCAGTATAATGATCACATAGCCTCCGATCAGACCAAAGGCAGATGTGACTGATATGCAGATCGCACCTCCGATCAGGCCGCCACCGGTCTTATAATCCGCACTTAACGCAAAATAATCCGTCAGAGTAGTGCTGGTCATATAACCATCTGTAAGAAGCTGTGCTGCACCGCACATAAAAAGAAACATTATAAATACAGCCGCCAGTTTCTTGTATGCCAGCCGATTAGTCCTGTTGATCAGGATAAATGTTGCTCCCAGGAAGAAAATGACCGGAAACAGATAAGCCATTAAGCCCATTAAGCCGAAACAAAACTGACTGATCGCATCTCCGACAAATCCGCCCATTCCAAAATTACTTGCCATTAATATCACACAGGCTGCAAGGATTACAAATATTATAATCTCTGTCTGAAATCTCCCGGCTTCCTGTTCCACAGGTGTTGCTTTTCTTTTTCCTTTCTTTGCCTGTCCGGTATTTCTGTTCTTTGATACTGCCATTGTATGGCTTACCTCCTTCATGTTACTGCTGTCACATAATATAATTTGAGATCAGTGCGATCATACCGACTACAAAGGAATAAAATGCAAAATAACGCAATTTTACCTTCTGAGCCATATTAATCGTTGTACGTATAAAAAGACATCCCGCCAGACCTGCAATAAGCATTGCAAAAATATATGCAAAGCCCAGACCAACTGTCATATCGGAAGAAGCAAAGTTTCCGATTTCCGCAAAAAAAGCACCTGCGATTGCGGGCAGACTCATAAACACAGAAAAGCGCACTGCAAACTTACGATTATATCCGCACAGAAGTGCCGCACACAGTGTCAGACCCATTCTTGAGATTCCGGGAAAGACTGCAAGTCCCTGACAGATGCCGATCCACATGGCACTGTCATAAGAGGCTTCTTTCGGCCCCCTGGTCCCGCCCGATCTGCTCAGGTCTGTCACCAGAAGCAGGACACCGGTAAAAAGAAATCCAATCCCCGGTGCGATCGGTGAATCTGCTGCTGCCAGTGCCAGATGTCTGCCTGTAAAGCCCAGCAGTACCGTAGGAATCATGGAAACAACAAGAAGTGCGCCAAATTTACGGTAAGTCCCTGTCACGATCTTCGCATATTTCAGTTCTGAACCTGTCCGTCTGTTATGAATATAAAGGTTCAGATTCCCGATTATATCCATAAGCATTCCCAGCAGTTCCAGTACGATCTTCCTTAATTCTTTCCGAAACAAAAATATGATCGCCGCTGCAGTTCCCAGATGCAGGATTGCTTCCGGCAGAAGTCCTGTTCCGTGATTCATTCCCCAGATCTCCTCCAGCACACACAAATGTCCCATGCTACTGACAGGAAGAAATTCGGTCGCTGCCTGAACCACAGCTAATAAAATCAAATATACCACTATCATAAAGCTGATTCCTTCTTGTAACTGTATAATCAGTTACTCCTTTTCTATATCTTTGCTGATTACCCGTACATCGTTTTCGAAATAACTGTACCAGCCTTATTATAGCACAGTTGTATGCTGTTTACAATAACGGAACTGGTATTGGTACCCTGTGCACAAAGAACCCTCCGGCAGAAAGACCTGTCAGAGGGTTCTTTGTGATCTGATATATGATCTGCTGCTGTCCGTAATTCCGCATTCGGCAGATCACAGAACAGTTATTATTATTTATTTTTGAGATATTCATCGATACCTCTGGCACCGGCTTTACCTGCACCCATAGCAAGGATAACAGTAGCCGCACCTGTAACGGCATCACCACCGGCATATACACCGTCTTTGGATGTCTTACCGGTTTCTTCTTCGGCAACGATACATCTTCTCTTATTGATCTCAAGACCTTTCGTTGTAGAAGAGATCAGCGGGTTCGGGGAAGTACCAAGGGACATGATAACTGTATCTACGTCCATGTCATACTCGGATCCTGCGATTTCAACCGGGCGGCGTCTTCCGGAGGCATCCGGCTCACCAAGTTCCATCTTGATAACCTTCATGCCTTTTACGTGGCCGTTTTCATCAACAAGTATTTCCTTCGGATTGGTAAGAAGGTCAAAGATGATACCTTCTTCTTTGGCATGATGTACTTCCTCTGCTCGTGCAGGAAGCTCTGCTTCACTTCTTCTGTATACGATATGTACTTCAGCACCAAGTCTCAAAGCTGTTCTTGCCGCATCCATGGCTACGTTACCACCACCTACAACTGCAACCTTCTTGCCGGCTGCGATCGGTGTATCATAGGAATCATCAAAAGCTTTCATCAGGTTGCTTCTTGTAAGGTATTCATTTGCAGAGAATACACCGCTTGCATTCTCACCCGGAATACCCATAAACATCGGAAGTCCCGCACCGGATCCAATGAATACAGCTTCAAATCCCTCGTCTTCGATCAGCTGGTCGATGGTTGTGGATTTACCGATCACTACGTTAGTCTCGAATTTAACACCTAATTCTTTGACTTTTTCGATCTCTTTCTTAACAACTTTCTGTTTCGGAAGACGGAATTCCGGGATACCGTAAACAAGAACACCGCCGAGTTCATGAAGCGCTTCAAATACGGTTACATCATATCCTGCTTTCGCAAGGTCACCTGCGCAGGTAAGTCCGGAAGGACCGGAACCGATAACTGCAACTTTATGTCCGTTCTTTACTTCTGCTCCTGCCGGTTTAATATCATGCTCCAGGGCATAATCAGCAACAAATCTCTCCAGCTTGCCGATGGAAACAGCTTCTCCCTTGACACCACGGATACATTTTCCCTCACACTGGGACTCCTGAGGACATACACGTCCGCAGATAGCCGGAAGTGCGGAAGATAATCCGATCACTTTGTATGCTTCTTCGATCTTGCCTTCTTTGATCTGTTCAATAAATCCGGGAATGTTGATAGATACCGGGCAGCCTTCCACACATTTCGGTTTCTTGCAGCCCAAGCATCTCTGTGCTTCTTCCATTGCTTCATCCTGATTATATCCAAGACAAACCTCTTCAAAGTTTGTTGCACGCACTTTCGGATCCTGTTCTCTTACAGGAACTTTCTTTAACATCTTTGCATCTGCCATTACTTGTCACCTCCGCACTGTCCGCATCCACCGTGGTGGGTATCGCCCTCCTGAAGCTTCAGTAATGCACGACCCTCTTCGGTCTTGTACATCTGGCTTCTCTTCATAGCCTGATCGAAATCAACGAGATGTCCGTCGAATTCCGGTCCGTCTACGCAGGCAAATTTAATCTCATCGCCAACCTGAAGACGGCATGCTCCGCACATACCGGTTCCGTCAACCATGATCGGGTTCATGCTGACAATTGTATGAATACCAAGCTTCTTTGTCAGAAGACAGACAAACTTCATCATGATCATCGGTCCGATTGCTACGCAGACATCATAATGTTTACCTTCATTTGTTACCAGATCTTCAAGAGTCTTAGTAACCATACCGGAACGTCCGTAAGAGCCATCATCTGTTGTTACATACAGATTGGAAACAGAAGCAAGTTCTTTCTCAAGGATCACCATATCCTTCGTCTTGGAACCAAGGATAACATCTGCTGTGATTCCGTGCTCGTGCAGCCATTTAACCTGCGGATAAACAGGTGCTGTACCAACACCACCGGCAACAAATACCAGTTTCTTCTTCTTTAATTCTTCGATATCTTCGTGAACGAACTCGGACGGGCATCCAAGAGGTCCTACAAAGTCGCGAAAAGAATCTCCAGCTTTTAATTCGGACATCCTGATCGTAGATGCACCGACTTCCTGGAATACAATTGTGATCGTTCCTTCCTCACGGTCATAGTCACAGATCGTAAGCGGGATTCTCTCGCCCTTTTCATCCATCTTTACAATGATAAATTGTCCTGGCTGACAATGGCCTGCAACACGCGGTGCGTGCACAACCATAAGATGGATCTTAGCTGCCAGTGTCTCAGCTTTTAAAATCTTATACATGGTTTTCCTCCTCGCAAATAATAAACCTCTAATAATAATACGTCAAAATCTGACATATGGCAAGAGGTTGTTTTAACATATATAAATTTCCTCTTTTCAGGCATTACTATTTTGCAAGGCATCCTGACCTTTCGGTCAGCGGCTTTATTTTTTATTCTTGTCTATAAGGTCATATAATTTCGCCAGTGCTTCCCTGATCCCGCCAACTTCATCAATTAAACCTTCTTTTACCGCGTCTTTTCCCTCAAGCATGGTTCCCACATCTTTTACCAGTTGTGTTGTATCCAGCATCAGCTCTTCCAGACGCTCCTGGGATGCCCTGGAATGTTCTGAAATAAATGTGGTGATACGATCCTGGATTTTTTCCATATTCCGGTAAGTCTGGGCAACCCCGATGAACATTCCACTCGAGCGCACCGGATGGATCACCATCGTTGCGCTTGGCACCACAAATGAATAATCCGCGGAAACTGCCATGGGAACTCCAATGGAATGTCCTCCTCCCAGAACCAGTGATACTGTAGGAATGCTTAAGGACGCGATCATCTCGGCAATCGCAAGCCCTGCTTCCACATCTCCGCCAACTGTATTTAACAGGATCAGCAGCCCTTCGATTTCTTCATCATCTTCAATAATGGCAAGTTTCGGAAGTACGTGTTCATATTTGGTTGTTTTTGAATGGGATGGTGCAGACTCATGTCCTTCGACTTCCCCGATAATCGTCAGAAGTTCCACTTTATGCTTTTTGCAATTACTGTCGAGAACTACCTGTCCCATCTCTTTAATCTGTTCATTCTGTGTATCTTCTTTTTTCAGTTTTTGTTCTTCACTTTCGTTTCTCTCTTCATTCGCTGACATAACCTCCGTTTTCCGGTTTTCTGTTGCTGAGCTTTTCTCACTCTTTATATCATGCATAAAAACACCTCCGGGATTTTGCTCCTGGAGGTATTATGTATCATTTTATTAAAATTATTCGTAACTGTTCAGTACCTGTGCAACTGCGTTTTTATTTACTTCTGCTTCCACTTCTTCTCTGGTCGGCATTCCTGTCTGTGCTCCGAATTTCTCTGTAGAAAGGCTTGCTGCTGTATTTGCAAAACGAAGTGCATCTTCCAGATCCATGTTCTCTGCAAGCATAGTGCAGAAGGCACCATTTAAAGTATCACCGGCACCTGTTGTGTCTGCAACCTTTGCAGGACGTACAGGTACATGTACGATTGTTCCGTCTTTTTTCGCTGCCGCTACACCATCAGATCCAAGTGTGATCACAAGCTTCTCAGGATAGGCTTTGAGCAATTCTTCTGTATTGGTATCTGCACCGAATAAGATCTTAGCCTCATGTTCATTTGGTGTCAGCCATGTGATCTTTTCCAGAACTTCTTTCTTTACCTCTCTTGCAGGAGCCGGATTCAATACTACTTTGATTCCACTTTCATGGCAGATGTTGACTACATACTCTACGGTTTCTGCCGGAATCTCATGCTGCATAACCACATAATCGGATTTCAGCAGATCTTCTTTAATACTGTCAATGTATCCACAGTCAACTTTGCCGTTGGCACCGGCAACTACGATAATTGTATTATCATTCTCGCCTACTGTAATAATAGCCAGTCCTGTAGGTACACCTGCAAGCTTTCTGATGTTTCCTGTCTTAACTCCGTTCTTTTCAAGGTTATCGATCAGTGCCTGTCCATTGCTGTCTTCTCCTACGCATCCGAACATCTCCACATCCGCACCAAGTCTCGCCATGGCAACTGCCTGATTTGCACCTTTTCCACCAGGAATGTAGCTTAAGGTATCACCGTGAAGCGTCTCACCTTTCAGTGGGATTCTCTCTGCAGTTACTGTCTGATCCATGTTGATGCTTCCTACTACTGAAATTTTCATTTAGTTTTCCTCCCTGTATTATTTCAAGACTGTTGTTTCTCTTTTTATTAAGGTTACCGGAAATTTATTTATCCGTGTTACATCAGCTCCTGTTGCATAATTGATAATACACTGTACCGCTGTTCTTCCCATGTCTGCAATTGGCTGCTGGATGGTCGTGAGTTCCGGGGTCATCAGGCGTGATAATGCCACATTATCAAATCCTATAATCTGTACATCCTCCGGAACCTGATATCCATGATGTCTCAGAACTTTGAACACAGAAATTGCTACCATATCATTACAGGCAATGATTCCATCAACTGCCGGATATTTCTCCAGAATTTCCTCTGCTGCCAGTTGTCCCTGTTCAAAACTGTATTCACATTCCAGATTCTGAATCTCCCGCCCGTACTGTTTACAGATATCTGCATATCCCCGGTATCTGTCTCTGGCACTGGAATATTTTTGTGGCCCGGAGATATTTACAATATTCCTGCATCCACACTGGATCAGATGTCTGGCTGCCAGTTTACCACCTTCATAATGATCAGCTTCCACGAAAGCCAGTTCCCCGTCTGCATGAATCCGTCTGTCCAGTACTACCACAGGAATACCGCAGTCTTTAACCTCCGCATCAATTTCCTCATTATTAGTCATAAGGATAATTCCATTTGCATTCATTCTGGAAAGCATTCGGATGCTTTCTTTTTCTTTCTCAGGTTTATTCTCAGAATAACACAATGTCATCCGATATCCCTGAGCGTATGCTTCTCCTTCAATTGATTTCGCCATTTCTGTGAAAAATGGATTCTCAATATCCGGAGCGATCACACCGATGATCCTTGATGATTTTTTAAACAGGGAACGGGCAACTTCATTAGGTTTGAAACCCGTTTCAGAGATAGCATTTAAAACCCTTTGCATTTTTTCTTCATCTACTTTTGCTGTTCCATTCATTACCCTGGATACAGTAGAAGGAGAAACTCCTGCCAGTTTTGCTACATCTCGAATACTTGTCATTCCCATTTGCCTCCCGTTGTTGTGTATTCTTTCTTTTGAAACCCGTTTCAAGATGTTCTTATTATACCATTTTCACAATCGATGTCAATGAACTTTTCAGCCAAAAACACTTTTCGTCGTTTATTACAGATTTCATAATATGATTTTATACATTATAGCTATAACGATCCTCGTCAAGCGGATATTCGCAATCCGCTTGACTCAATATTTACAAATCATTCGTTCCAGTTCGTCCAGACATCAGTTACATCATCATCCTCATCTAAGAGATCCAGTGTTCTCTGAAGGTCTTTGAGAGCCTGTTCATCTGTGAGGTCTACATATGTCTGAGGGATCATGGCAACCTGTGCTTCTGCGATCGGAGTGCCTGCTTTCTCAAGCTCTTCGCGGACTGCGCTGAAATCATCCGGTGCTGTAAGTACTTCATAGCTGTCTTCTTCCTCACTGAAATCCTCTGCACCTGCATCCAGAGCAAGCATCATCAGCTCATCTGCATCCATTTCGCATTCTTCTTTGTCGATAATGATCTGACCCTTCTGATCAAACATATAAGATACACATCCCTGAGTACCGATGCTTCCGTTTCCCTTTGTGAAAGCATTACGCACATTACCTGCCGTACGGTTCTTGTTGTCCGTCAGAGTCTCAACAATGATAGCAACACCGCTCGGACCGTATCCTTCATATACAGCTTTTTCATAGTTGTCCGCAGAATCAGCCCCTGCCGCTTTCTTGATACCACGCTCGATCGTATCATTAGGCATGTTGTTTGCTTTTGCTTTGGCGATCACATCACGAAGCTTGCTGTTGTTATTCGGATCCGGGCCGCCTGCTTTGACAGCCATAACCAGCTCACGTCCGATCACTGTAAAGATCTTACCTTTTTTTGCATCGTTCTTCTCTTTCTTATGCTTAATGTTCGCAAATTTTGAATGTCCTGACATCTTTCTTTCTCCTTTTGTTATAATATTTTATCCTGCTCCACTCTTACCTTGCCAATGGTTTTGTTGCCAATAGACAGAATCGTGAAACAGTATCCTATCGCTTTTATGGTTGTATCAATGTCCTTTTCTGTCGGAATATGTCCCAGAATATTGGTCAGATAACCGTTTAATGTCTCAAATTCCGTATCACCGAAAGCTGCATTCAGTTCCTCTTCCACATCCTCCAGGTAAGCCATTCCGTCAATGATCAGGCTGTTATCCTTCTGTGCACGGATCGTAACCTCATCTTCATCATATTCATCCAGGATATCTCCGACGATTTCCTCCAGGATATCTTCCATAGTAACAATTCCCGCTGTCTGACCATATTCATCCACTACGATTGCCATATGGATTTTTCTGGCCTGCATGGTATGAAAAAGATCTCCGATCCCCCGTGTCTGAGGAATCAGGGTAGCCTGTCTGATGATTCCCGGAAGCTCTTTGAGCGGTTTAAATTTTGCCCAGGGATTCTGGGTCATAAATTTCAGCGCATCTTTATAATGGACAATCCCCTTGATATTATCGATATTCTCTTCGTAGACCGGATATCGGGAGTTTCCCTCTTCCAGCATGGTATCTATCATATTTTTGAGCAGAATCTCCTCATCAAAAGCCACCACATTTTTTCTGTGAGTCATAATATCGTGAGCTTCCGTTTCATTAAAGTTCATAATGTTCTGGATCATTTCTGCCTCATTTTCCTCAATAACACCCTGCTCATGGGCCTCATCTACGATGGAAATGATTTCTTCTTCCGTGACTGCAGATTCTGTACGGTCCAGTTCCACACCAAAAGGTACCGCTGCCAGTCTGGCAATCCAGGTAACTGCTATCGTAAAGGGCTTCAGCAGACTCACCCAGAAGTATACCAGCTTCAGGTATCTGTAAACATAGGTTTCCGGATAATAGGTACCTACCCGCCTGAAGGTCAGTATCCCGATCCCGGCAAGCATGATCACACATAATGCCATCACCAGAATCAGTGCAGGCAGATGTTCTATGTATGGGCGGAATGCATCAACAGCCCATGGAATCAGAAATGTACCAAAACATATCCCGCATGCCATTACGATCAGCGGAATTGCATTGATAAACTGCGCAGGTTTATCAATGAATGCCATCAGCATCTGTGCTTTTCTGTCGCCCTCTTCTGCTTTCTTCTGTGTATCATTCTCACTTATGTTTCTCAGTGCTGCGGCAAATCCGTAAAAAATCCCATTCAGCCACAGTAATAATAGTAAGATAATCATGCCCCATAGGGGCATACTACTGCCATCTTCCATTGTTTCGTTCCGTCTCCTCCGTGTTGAATACGCATAGTTACTGGTAAAATATATCACTTTCTTAATTATCCGTCAAGATACCGTTCAGCGGCGCTTAAAACAGTCAGAAAGAAAGCTCCAGGCTGATTTCAAGCGCATGGTTTACTTTATCAAGCATTGCCTCATCCAGATGACAGACTTTATCTTTCAGTCTTCTCTTATCTATAGTGCGAAGCTGTTCCAGAAGGATTACCGAATCTTTTTCAATTCCGTAACTGTCCGCATCAATTTCAATATGTGTCGGAAGCTTGGCTTTATTCATTTTTGATGTAATGGCGGCACAGATTACCGTAGGGCTGTGCCGGTTGCCTACATTGTTCTGAATGATCAGAACCGGACGGATCCCGCCCTGCTCACTTCCCACTACAGGTCGAAGATCTGCATAAAATATATCTCCTCTTTTAATTACCACACAATTCACACTCCGATTCTTTTCGGCTTCAAAGGTGAAACCCTGTTTTATTAAAAGTATTTCCTGTTTTTTCTTGTGTATACATGCGTGGTATATAAAATGTGTAACCGTTCCTCACCTATCCGGCATTTGGGATTGCTCAGATCATTCTGTTACTCTTCGAATTCTTTTCCGTTTTTAATATAAACTCTCGGTACACGCGGGCTGATATCGCAGGCAAATTCATAAGAAAATCTGCCGCAGAGATCTCCGATTTCCTCAATACTGATAAATTCATCTCCATCTCTTCCGATAAGCGTGACTTCATCCCCCTTCCTCACATCATTGATCTCTGTTACATTGACCATAAACTGATCCATGCAGACTCTTCCAAGGATCGGAGCTTTCTTTCCGTGGATCAGAACCCATCCCCTGTTGGACAGCTGTCTGGGGTACCCGTCAGCATAGCCTACAGGGATTGTAGCAACACGAAGGCGCTTATCTGCCACATAAGTGCCGCCATAACTGATCGGAGTTCCCGGCATGACATCCTTTACAAAGGTCACATGGCTCTTAAGCTCCATTGCAGGGGTAAGCCTTACAATGTCTCTCTCTACTTCGGAAGAAGGATAAATCCCATAAATTGTAATTCCGGCACGGACAATACTCAGATTTGCCTCCGGCATCCGGATGATTCCTGCACTGTTGGAGCAGTGATGCAGAGGAATTTTTACACCGGCCTCTCCAAGATGCCTGCAAAATTCCTGATAACGTTCAAGCTGTGCCACGGCAGGAGCTTTGTCATATTCGTCTGCCCTGGCAAAATGTGTAAATATCCCCTCAAGTTCCAGGTTAGGGAGGACAGTGATCCTTTTAATTTCCGCCACACTTTCCGGTGTATCTGCATACCCGATCCTGGTCATGCCCGTATCCAACGCTATATGAATATGTACAGTCTTCTGCTGCAAAGCTGCCTCTTCAGAAAGCCTGCGGGCCTCTTCGTACTCACACACTGCAGGACGAATATCATATCGGACCAGTTCCGGGTAATATTCATCAAATACGATTCCGAGGATCAAAATCGGTTTGGCGATCCCTGCTTCACGCAGAGAAATTGCTTCTTCTGCAGTTGCAACCGCAAATCCCCAGATATAATCATGGTTCTCGATCAGCTGAGCAACAGCTGTTGCTCCGTGGCCATAGGCATCCGCCTTGATAACTGCGATCATTTTGGTATCCTTTGCTATATTTTTTCGCATTTCCCTGAAGTTCTGCTCTATGGCATCCAGTGAAATCACCGCTTTTACTCTGTTATTTTTTTTCATAATAATATCCTCTGTTATTTACTATAAAAATATTTCCGGCAGGAACCGGATAATGTCTCCGGCTGTCATTCCTCTCTGTCCTACAGCTGTGGCTGCCAGATCACCGGCAAGTCCGTGAACATACACTCCAAGTGCTGCCGTCAGCGCAGGAAATGATTTTCTTTCTGCCGACAGATACATACACTGTATACCGGCAAGCACTCCGCTTAATACATCACCGCTTCCGGCAGTGGCCATCCCGGCATTGCCGGAGAGATTCAGGTAGGTGTCCCCTGAAGCATCCGCTACAACGGTACATGCATCCTTCAAAACACAGACAGCTCCTGTCTCTTTGGCATAATCAGCCGCTGTTTCGACCAGACGATCCTGGATAGCTCCGATTCCCTTTTTGCACAGTCGGCTCATTTCACCGATATGCGGAGTAAGAATTACATTTTCACTGATATATTTTTTCCATTCCTCATGGGCTGCCAGAAGATTAAGCCCGTCAGCATCCAGCACTACGGGCTTTTTGTCCGAAGCCGCCCTTGACAGGAACCACTGACAGCGTTCCCTGCTCTGCTCTCCGGTTCCCAGTCCCGGTCCAATCACCAGTACATCGCACCAGTCATACATCTCCTGGTTCTTTTTTCCGTCAAACTCACAGGTAAGCATTGCTTCCGGAAGCAATGTCTGCAGCGGGATACGGTTTGCTTCCACGGTCTGGATCTTCACCATTCCTGCTGAAGATTTCAATGCTGCTGCCGCACTTAAATATGCTGCACCGCACATTCCTTTACTTCCTGCCACCAGCAGAACTTTGCCAAAGGTTCCTTTATTTCCATAAGGCACCCTCTCGGGAAGCATTGCCAGATCTCTTTTTTCCAGATAGTGCATCCGAATCTTTTCTCCCGGAGCAGAATAAATCCCGATATCAGCGACAATGATCTCCCCGCCGTACATACGTCCCGGATAGAAACACAGGCCTCTTTTGCGGAAGGCAAAAGTAACCGTAAGATCTGCCCGGAAAGCAATGCCCTTCTCGAATCCGGTGTCTGAATCAATTCCTGACGGGATATCAACTGCCACCTTATAAGCCGATGCCTGATTCAGTTTACTGATAAGCTTTGCATAGTCTCCCTCGACCGGTCTGCTGAGTCCAACCCCAAAGATGGCATCTACTATAGTAGTATATTCATTCAGATTCAGGTTATGCACACGCGGAACCTGATAATATTCTGCGATTTTCTGCTGCTGTGCAGTCTCTGCAGTCATTTTCTCTTCATTGCCCGCAATATAGTACCCGACATTTTGTCCCTGCAGATGAAGAAGACGCGCTATTGCCAGTCCATCCCCTCCGTTATTACCGGTTCCACAAACGACCAGAATCTTTTCTCTCTCCCTTTCCTTCAGATGAAGCGTGATTTCTGCAGCAGTCTGCAGCGCAGCACGCTCCATCAGCACCAGTGAAGGAATCCCTGCTGTTTTGATCGTATTACTGTCCAGCTCCTTCATTTCACCGGCAGTCACAATTTCCCGCATCTGTTTACCTCCTGTAAATCCAGAAAAGCTGTGATCTGGTGACCACAGCCTTGTGTTTCGAGATTATCTGTTACATTCCTTCATGTTCCTTCCTGTATTCACTCAGGTTATAGGATAACGTCATAAGGCTCTCCGACAAATGCACATTTTCAACCATGACATCCTCCGGAGCATCCAGATCAATGTGTGCAAAATTCCAGATAGCCTTAATTCCATTCTCAATTAAAATTTTTGCCATTTCCTTTGCCTTATTCTTTGGCAAGGTCAAAATGGCGATCTCTACATTGTTTTCCTTCAGAAAAAACGGCAGATCACTTAACATCTGAATCTCGATCCCCCGTACTGCAATCCCCTCAAGCACAGGGTTTACATCAAAGATACCTACCAGCCTGAATCCACGTTTTTCAAAATCCACATAATTAGCTAATGCCTGTCCGAGATTACCCGCACCCAGAATAATCATCGGATGTACTGTATCCAATCCAAGGATCTTACCGATTTCCGTATACAGATATCGTACATTATAGCCATAACCCTGCTGACCGAAACCGCCAAAATTATTTAAATCCTGGCGGATCTGAGAGGCTGTTACATGCATCTTTTTGCTGAGATCATTAGAAGAAATACGCTCTACATTCTCCTCCATCAGCTCACCGAGGTAGCGGTAGTACCGTGGCAGACGTTTGATCACCGCTTTTGAAATCTCTTTAGCTTCCACGAATCTTCCCTCCTTATATGTCTATGTCAATTATAACGAGATGTTATTTTATTGTCAAACTATTTTTGTACTTTTTGCCTAAATTTAAGTATATTTTTTATCAATTTTCATTTTCCCGCGACTCTGTTCTTTTGAATATTCCCTGATTCTACAGAAAAAGCTTTCAAAAAAAGCCGTTTTCGATTATAATGATACGCGGAAATGTATCAGGGAATATGTCGCCTGATATGGTATTTCCCTATATACAAATATGAAACTCAGGAGGCAATTCCATGATTTTATCATGTCAGAACATCTCTAAATCCTTTGGCGAGAAAACAATTCTCAAAGATGCCAGTTTCCATATAGAAGACCGTGAAAAAGCTGCACTCATCGGAAATAACGGTGCCGGAAAAACCACTTTACTGCGGATTATCATGCATGAGCTTTCCCCGGATTCAGGAAACATCGTCCTTGCCAAAGACAAAAATATCGGTTATCTTGCACAGTATCAGGATATCCATGGACATCATACCATCTACGAGGAACTGATATCCACGAAACAGCATATCATCGACATGGAGCAACACCTGCGATCCCTGGAACAGGAAATGAAAACAGCTGCAGGAGAAACTCTTGACAGCCTTATGAACAGCTATACAAGACTAAGCCACCAGTTTGAACTGGAAAATGGTTATGCATACACGAGCGAGATCATGGGAGTCTTAAAGGGTCTGGGCTTTACAGAGGAGGATTTTGAACGACAGATTGAAACTCTCTCCGGCGGACAGAAAACCCGTGTGGCACTGGGTAAGCTGCTTCTTTCCAGCCCTGATATTCTTCTTCTCGATGAACCTACCAACCATCTGGATATGGAGAGCATCTCCTGGCTGGAGGTTTATCTGCTGAACTATCCGGGTGCAGTGTTCATAGTGTCCCATGACCGCTATTTTCTTGATAAGGTCGTTACGAAAGTTGTGGAGATTGAGGCAGGTACCATGCGTATGTACAGCGGAAATTATTCTGCCTATGCGCTCAAGAAGGCTCAGCTGCGCGATGCACAGTATAAAGCTTACCTTAACCAGCAGCGCGACATCAAACATCAGGAAGCTGTTATCGCAAAACTGAAATCCTTTAACCGCGAGAAATCCATCAAACGCGCAGAGAGCCGTGAAAAGCTGCTGGATAAGGTTCAGCGGATTGAAAAGCCAGTTGAAGTCCGCAATCAGATGCGTATCTCTCTGGAGCCAAGATATGTCAGTGGAAATGATGTTCTTACGGTAGAGAACCTTTCCAAATCCTTCCCCGGTCAGACACTTTTTAAGGACATCTCCTTTGAAATCAAACGTGGAGAACGTGTTGCACTGATCGGCAGCAACGGTACAGGAAAAACCACGATGTTAAAAATCATTAACGGACTGACCGATGCGGACAGTGGAAACTTTTCCCTTGGTTCCAGGGTGCAGATCGGCTATTATGATCAGGAGCACCATGTATTGCATATGGAGAAAACTATCTTTGAAGAAATTTCCGACACATATCCAGCTCTCACAGAGACGGAAATCCGAAACATGCTTGCTGCCTTCCTTTTTACAGGAGATGATGTATTCAAGCTGATTTCTGCCCTCTCCGGTGGCGAAAGAGGGCGTGTGTCTCTTGCAAAGCTGATGCTTTCCGAAGCAAACTTCCTGATCCTTGATGAGCCGACCAACCATTTGGACATCGCATCCAAGGAAATTCTGGAGGAAGCCCTGAACAGTTATACCGGAACTGTATTCTATGTTTCTCACGATCGTTATTTTATCAATCAGACTGCTACCAGAATCCTGGATCTTACAAATCAAGCAATCGTGAATTATATCGGAGATTACGATTATTATCTGGAAAAGAAAGAGGAACTGACCGGGAAATATGCTCCGGCAGCTGTTTTGGAAGCGGCAGAGGTAAAACAGGCTTCTGATAACAAGCTTTCCTGGCAGCAGCAGAAGGAAGAACAGGCCCGCCAGAGGAAACGCGAGAATGAACTTAAGAAGGTTGAAGCCCGCATTGAAGAGCTCGAAACACGCGACAGAGAAATTGATGAAACCATGATCCTTCCGGATATCTGCACAAATGTCGCAGAATGTGCGAAACTCAGCAAAGAGAAAGCTGCGATCACTGAAGAACTTGAGGATTTATATGAAAAATGGGAGAACCTTGCGTAATGCAGGTTTCTCCCATCTTTATATCTGGCAAAAACAGTCAATCTCCAAAATGCCTACAAAATCTCATCCAGTTTCTCTCTGATCGCCAGAATGAACTCTTTGCTGTTAAGTACAGTCACATCCTGAAGAGAAGTGATCAGTGCTAGATCCTTCGTCATTCTTCCGCTTTCAATAGTCTCCAGAGTTGCTTTTTCCAGCTTATCTGCGAATTCCATTAATTCCTGATTTGCATCCAGTTCGCCTCTTTTTCTCAGGGCTCCTGTCCATGCGAAGATAGTAGCTACGGAATTGGTGGAGGTTTCTTCCCCTTTCAGATATCGATAGTAATGTCTCTGTACTGTTCCGTGAGCAGCTTCATATTCATAATAGCCCTGCGGAGATACGAGTACGGAAGTCATCATGGCAAGCGAACCGAACGCAGAAGAAACCATGTCACTCATAACGTCACCGTCATAGTTCTTGCATGCCCAGATAAATCCGCCTTCTGCCTTCATAACACGCGCTACAATATCATCGATCAGACTGTAGAAATATTCAATGCCGGCAGCCTCGAATTTATCTTTAAACTCATTCTCATAAATCGTTGCAAAGATTTCTTTAAAGCGTCCGTCATAGATTTTGGAAATAGTGTCCTTACCTCCAAGCCACAGATTCTGCTTTGTATCCAATGCATAGTTAAAGCAGCATCTGGCAAAGCTTGTGATAGAATCATCCAGATTGTGCATACCCTGCAGAACACCTGCACCTTTATAGTGATGGATCAGTTCTTTTCTCTGCTGTCCGTCGGCACCCTCAAATACCAGATATGCATCTCCCGGTCCGTCGATATACATCTCTGTATTCTTGTACACATCGCCATATGCATGACGCGCTATGGTGATCGGTTTCTTCCAGTTCTTTACACATGGTTCGATTCCCTTTACCACGATCGGAGCACGGAATACAGTACCGTCAAGGATCGCACGAATCGTTCCGTTCGGGCTTTTGTACATCTTTTTCAGCGTGTATTCTTCCATTCTCGCTTTATTCGGAGTAATAGTTGCGCATTTGACTGCAACGCCATACTTTTTTGTAGCTTCCGCTGCATCAACAGTTACCTGATCATCCGTCTCATTTCTGTACTCCAGACCGAGATCATAATACTCAGTATTCAAATCAATGTATGGAAGAAGAAGTTCATCCTTGATGATTTTCCAGAGAATTCTGGTCATTTCATCTCCATCCATTTCCACAAGTGGTGTCTGCATCTGAATTTTTTTCATATTAGTCCTCCTCTTAGGCTTTGATAATCAATTAACGTAACTGTTCAGTACCTTCACAGTTGGCAGACTGCTGAATAGTTACCAATTAAGTGTTATGATAGCCGAAAAAAGTACATTAGTCAATGCTTTTGTATGGTAAAGTGATGTTTTTATAAAGAAACAGTCACTGTTCTATAAGTCTTTCCAGATCCAATTCTCCCCATCCTTGCTGATTTTTTGACAAACCCATATCCCTGGCACTCTCTTTCAGTTTCATTTTAATCTGTACATTTGTCAGTTTCGGATTTTTTTCCAGCAATAATGCCGCTGCCCCCGAAACCAGAGGTGTGGACATAGAAGTACCACTCTTTATTCCGTAGCCATTATCTGTTCCCGGTGCACAGGCAAGCACATGGTTTCCGGGTGCAACCAGATCCGGCTTACAGACACATTCGAAGGTAGGCCCTCTTCCTGAAATTGCTGCCCGTCCCGTAAGAAGATCACTGGATCCCACAGTTATGATCTTGCGGCTGCTTCCCGGTGCAGTCACGCTTCCGGGACGGGGGCCCTGATTCCCGGCTGCCGCCACGATCGTCAGACCTTCGTCCCACAGACGTTCTACACCATTGATCAATTCACGGTGGTCTTTACAGGTCCGGCAGGTTGTACCCACCGAAATATTGACTATCCGGATGCCATAATATCTCCTGTTTTCTGTAATCCATTGAAAAGCCCGCAAAACATCTTCTTTTCGTCCGTTTCCCATCCGATCCAGCACCTTAAGAACGATCAGATTACACTCCGTCGCCACACCGTGTATCCGTCCCTGTGATGCCATGCCATCTCCACCTATAATCCCACATACATGGGTTCCGTGAGAATTGTCATCATACGGATGCACACGATGTCCGATAAAATCATGAAATGCCTTAATACGTCCTGCAAAATCTATATGAGGAAAAATCCCGGTATCCAGTACACAGACTCCGATTCCTTTTCCGGTGTATCTGAAATCAGTTAAATGATTCATCCATAAAACCTCCAAACACATACCAGCACAATGATAAACTGATTGAAAAAGAGTAAGAACTGTTACTTTAAGATATTCGAAAGCTTCTGTTTTCGTGTTCTTTTCAGGATTTTTATGAATAAACTGTATAGAACTTCCATAATATGCCGATACTTCTTATATACCGATCAGCTTCAGGCATAAAAAGGAGACTGTTTATATGATTATTACATTATTATTGATCCTCATATTTTTTCTTTTACAGACCTTCGTCCTGCTCTGCTGCGTAGCAGCCGGAAATGATGCCGCTTCACAGGAAATCAGTGATCAGGAGCAGCTTGAATTCATTCAGGAATGGAAACAGAAAAAGAGTCTCCGAACATCCGGAAACCCTTGATTTGACTGTATTTAGTCCAGGCAACCTTCATCATTCTGCCATGTCGGGAAATCGGTATTGGCAGCGTCAAGCGGATATTCGCAATCCGCTTGACTTCCCATGTGAGAACTAAATAAAATTCGGTTTTCATTTAAGTGTGAAAAATCGCTATTGTCAGCTTAAATGGCTGTGACAATTTTACTTTTCAGATTTAC
>CAVCYJ010000004.1:0-38358 GCA_963605995.1 Holdemanella biformis
TGTTTTGGCATGAAAATGCCAAAATCCCGAGACATACAAGTCAAAATCCCATCGTCGCAGGCGATTTTCAATGGATTTTGACTCGTAACTGTGAATGTACTGAACAGTTACAAACTATCATACATAAAATGATAATATTCATCATAAAAAGAACCAAAAACGATAACAATAACTGAAGAATATCAAAGGATACCAACAATATGACAGATAAGAAAAACGGCAGAGAATATCTTGGTTATGTATTGGAAAAATTAAAAGAAAGAATCACAGAGATCAGCCTTTCGCTGGTGGAAGGCCAGAAAGAAGTCGAGGGAATGCATGAGTATTACTGGGAGAATTATACAGAGATGGACCAGTATGGCTATGAGAATTATGATAACCAGCAGGCACTTTTCCGCCAGATTTCCGCAAATGAAGAACAGTTGATCCTGAAACAGAGATTTCGCAGGATGGCAGATTCTCCGTTCTTTGGAAGAGTAGATTTTATCTATGAGGGTGAGGACGAGCCGGAGATTTTTTATATCGGAATTGGAAACTTTGCGGAGAAAGCAGGGCATATTCCCTTGGTGTATGACTGGCGTGCTCCGGTGAGCGGCCTGTTCTATGATTATGATAAAGGACCGGCTTCTTATGAGGCTCCGATGGGAGAAATCCATGGAGAGGTTGCTTCCAAATGGCAGTACAAGATCCGCAATGGCAAAATGGTCTATGAATTTGAGAGCGATGTAAAGATTGATGATGAGATTCTGAAGACAGAGCTTGGCAGCAATGGAGAGGTACAGCTTAAGAATATCATCCGCACTATCCAGAAAGAGCAGAATGCGATCATCCGAAATACCAAAGATCGGATCATGGTGATCCAGGGTGCTGCAGGAAGTGGTAAGACTTCCGTGGCGCTTCACAGAATTGCTTATCTTCTCTATCATGACAGGAAGAATCTGAAATCTTCAAATATTCTGATCCTGTCACCAAACGGTGTATTTTCTGATTATATTTCCCATATCCTGCCGGAACTGGGAGAAGAAAATATTCAGGAGATGAGCTTCGATCTTTTTGCTTATAAGCAGCTTCGGGATACGGTTTCTGACTGCGAGGACCGCTATGATGAGATTGAACGCAGGATTCGTTTTCCGCACAAAGCATCTCTTGCAGAAAAGAAGCAGTCCATGGAATTTATTAATCTTATGGAACGCTACATTGTGGAACTGGAAGACCGCCTGATGAATTTTAAAGATGTGGAATATAAAGGATTTGTGAAAACAGAATCTGAAATTATAGAACTGTTTTATTTCAAATTCCAGGATTTTCCTCTTCTGTCCAGAATGGATGCTGTTGTGGACTATTTCATTGATGAGATAGAGACTCTGTGTGACCGTGATCTGGCAGATGATGAGAAGGAACTGATCCGCGAGAAATTTATGAAGCTGTATGTGACCAGGGATTTCTATGTGATCTACAGCCAGTTCCTGAAAGAGAATGGATATAAAGGGCTTCCGCGCGTTTCCTATGAAAAGAGAAAGCTGAAATATGAGGATGTCTATCCTGTCCTGTATCTGAAGTACCGCCTGCAAAGCCAGCAGGGACGAAGCAATATCAAGCATCTGGTAGTGGATGAGATGCAGGATTATTCCAGGCTGCAGTATGAGATCATCCAGAGGATTTTCTCCTGCCGGATGACGATCCTGGGTGACCGCGCACAGACGATGGATGATAAACAGCAGGATGTCCTGACATTTCTGCCGAAGATTTTCGGACGGGATATTCATAAGATCATTATGAATAAGAGTTATAGAAATACGATAGAGATTGCATCCTATGCAAACAGGCTGGCAGGGATTGAAGATATGGAACTCTTTGAACGCCATGGAGCACCGGTGGACGAGAAAACTTTTGCAGATATGGAGAAGGCCGCGCAGGAGATCGCAGAGGTGCTGAAGCTTGGGGAAGAGGAATATGAGACTGCGGCAGTTGTTCTTCGTACAGAGAAAGAAGCTGAGAAAATGTGGCTGATCCTGAAAGAACTTCTGGAAGAGAAGGAGTTTGATGTAAAAGAACGCCTCTCTTATCTGGACAGAAACAGTACGAACTTTAAGAAGGGTCTGACAGTTACCACATTCTATCTGGCAAAAGGGCTGGAATTTGACCAGGTATTTGCAGTATTTCCACAGGAAGATCAGAGTCCCCTGACACGTCAGGCAAGATACATTGCAGCGACCAGGGCACTTCATGAACTGCATATGTATGAGATCAGGAGCAAAAGGTAATCCCTGAGTTACAAAGAAAAGGTTCAGCATGTTATGCTAAGGAAGCATGATTCATAAATTCTGTGAGCCGGACGAATCAACATTGACATCTATGTAATAAAAATGTAAAATATACAATAACTGTAGAGAAACGGAAAAGTTACTATCAGTTATTACACTTGAAGATTATCTATCTATTCTAAGGAGGATATTATGAAGAATAAAAAGGTACTGATGCTATTAGCAGCAACAGTTGTGTTGTCAACTGCTATGACTGCGTGCAACTTTGGTGGTAATAATGATGAGGATTCCAGCGTGGTACAGGTAACACCTACACCGGAACCGACGAAGGCACCGAAGGCTACGGCTACACCTGCACCTGCTAATGCGCAGAATACTACCTATACGTCCAAAAATAAAGCAGTGTCTATTAAGCTTCCGGATGCAACCTGGGCAAATAAATCTGATTCAGATGACATGTTAAGCTTTGAATCACCGAAACAGGGTAAACTTCTTATTCTGCATGGATCAGGTGATGAGGATATGTCTGTTGCGATCATTCCGAGTTCTCAGGATACAGCAGCTGCACTTGTAAAAGCTGATAATCTGGTGGAAGGCACAGACTTCGAGATTCAGGATTACAAATCGGAAGAAGTCAGCGGTGTAAGTGTATACAGCTATACAGTGCATTATCTGACAGATAAGAGCGATTATAAATATGTGGTAAATAAGTATTTTACAGATAACACTTCGGAATTCTACAGTGTTGCAGGTTCTGCGCTGACAGATGATGCACTGGCGGGAGTGAAGGCTTCTGTTGATTCATTTACTATTTCCGGAGATTCTGTATTGAAGGCTGCCGCGACAGGAACAACAGGAAGTACAGGTACAACTTCTGCTGATGCGACAGGAACAACAGATGGAACATCCACAGACGGAACATCTACAGACGGAACATCTACAGATAGTTCTTCTTCTGACGGTTCTTCCGGTGACAGCTCCTACAGTGACAGTTCCTCAGATGGAAGTTCTTCTGATTACAGCTATGACAGCAGCAGTGACGAATCCTATGATTATGATGACGGATCTTCCGATGGATACTATGCAGATGGAACTCCGGTGGGAACAGATGATCCTGATTACGATACAGACCAGACGAGAACTATTTACAGAAACTCAGACGGACAGCCGCTTGTAATCTATCCAAACGGTGATGGAACCTGGTGTGATGATGACGGAAACACTTATGATTTTGCCAATGGTGAGGATGTTTATGATGAGAATGGAACAGACTATTACTACCATGGCGAACCGGCATATGTAAGATACATGTCTAAGAATCAGTAAAGTAACAAAATAACCGCGAAACAGTTATTTTGTTATGAGCAAGTAGCGGATGCAGATGATTTTATCCGCTTGACGCTGGAAATATAGAAGGCGGCTGCTGTAATGGCAGTCGTCTTTTTAAGTTTACATGCAGATAAGATGTATGTTACAATATACATTGATTTGCAATATAACGGCAAAGGAAAATGAAGAATATATTCGGTGTAGAGCTACGTAGCGAAGCGGATGATTTTATCCGCCTGACCGGATTTTCGCTCGTAGCTGTGAAGGTACTGAACAGTTACAAAATCATGAGGAATAAAGAATGGAATCATATGGAAGATTTGCCAGTGTTTATGATATGTTTCAGGATAATGTAAATTATCGTAAATGGGCAGACTATATTATAGAAATATTGGAACAGGGCGGAATTAAAGATGGCCTGATCCTGGAGCTTGGCTGTGGGACAGGAACTGTAACCGAGATGTTTGCAGATGCCGGGTATGATATGATCGGAATTGATAATTCTGAAGAAATGTTGGCAGAGGCTATGGAGAAGAGGACGGAATCAGGACATAATATTCTGTATTTGCTGCAGGATATGCAGGACTTCGAACTTTATGGTACAGTCCGCGCGGTGATCAGTGTCTGTGACAGTATGAATTATCTGACGGATGCAGAAGATCTGGAGTATGTTTTTGCACTGGTAAATAATTATCTGGATCCGGGAGGACTTTTTATCTTTGATATGAATACAATTCATAAATATCGAGATATAATCGGAGATACCACTATTGCGGAGGACAGAGAAGACGGAAGTTTTATCTGGGAGAACAGTTATGATCAGGAGGAGAATCTGAATGTATATGAACTTGCACTTTTTCTTCCAAGAGAGGATGGACTGTATGAGAAGTGCGAAGAGGAGCATGTACAGCGCGCTTATCCGATTGAGATGATTAAGGAGATGATCGGAAAAGCAGGGATGGAACTGATTGCAGTGTATGATGCATATACGCGTAACACGGGGGATGAGAACTGTGAACGTCTGACTTTTATTGCAAGAGAGCATGGGAAAAGTGCGGAGAACGAGTATCATGGCAGGATTCCTGAGAGATCTGAGGGCAAAGCTCACCTGCAGGACCTGCCACTGGCAGATTTTTCCGGATGCATGGAAACGAAAGACCTGAGACACACCGCGAAGTGTATTACCGGGAAAAATGAACAGTAACATAATAATATTAAAAACACTACAGGAGTGAAATGAATGAACGATTATATTATAAGAGCGATCGCAGCAAATGATCAGATCCGGGCATTTGCTGCAGTTACGACTGAAACAGTGGAGGAAGCGAGAAAAGATCATAATACAAGTCCGGTTGCCACCGCTGCACTCGGCCGTTTGCTTACAGCAGGTGCCATGATGGGAACCATGATGAAGGGTGACAGAGATATCCTGACACTTCAGATCAAAGCCGGAGGTCCGCTGGAAGGCATCACGGTAACAGCAGATTCCAAAGGCCGTGTAAAAGGATATGTAGGTAATCCGAATGTATGTATCCCGGCAAACAGCAAAGGAAAGCTGGATGTTGCGGGTGCTGTTGGGATTGGATTTATGAATGTAATTAAGGATATGGGATTGAAAGAACCATATGTAGGACAGGTGGCTCTGCAGACTAGTGAGATTGCGGAGGATCTTACGTATTACTTTGCAACAAGTGAGCAGGTTCCGTCTGCTGTCGGACTGGGTGTACTTATGAATAAAGATAATACAGTTCGTCAGGCGGGAGGATTTATCGTACAGCTGATGCCTTTTGCAGAAGAGGCTACTATCGCAAAGCTGGAAGAAAATGTACAGAAAATAAGTTCTGTCACAAGCCTTCTGGAAGAGGGACATACTCCTGAGAGTCTGCTTGAGAAAGTGCTGGATGGTTTTGATGTAGAGATTAATGAGAAAATCCCTACAGAATTCTATTGTAACTGCAGCAAGGAAAGGGTAGAGAAAGCCCTGATCAGCATTGGAAGAAAAGAACTCAACGAGATGATCCAGGAAGGTAAGCCAATTGAGTTGAACTGTCACTTCTGCAATCATAATTATGAGTTCACTGTAGAAGAATTGAAAGAGATCCTTCGTAAATGCAAATAAAGAAATGGAATCTGATCCGGAGATTTTGAATGTTGTGTATAAAATGTACCGGGTGGAAAAAGAGGTAGAAAATGAGACACGGTTATATCAAAACTGCAGCCGCAACACCATATATCACAGTTGCAGACTGTAATGCAAATGGAAATGAAATCATCAGACTCATCCGTGAAATGGAGAAAGAGCATGTCAAAGTTATGGTTTTCCCGGAACTTTGTATTACCGGTTACACCTGTCAGGATCTGTTCCTGCAGAGAAGGCTTCTGGACAGTGCGTGGGAAACTCTGCTCAAGATCACCAAAGAGACAGCAGATGTGGATGCCCTGATCTTTGTAGGTGCGCCGCTTAGAAACCATGGCAAACTGTATAATGTGGCAGCAGCTCTGAACAGAGGTGAGATTATTGGATTTGTGCCGAAAACACATCTTCCAAATTACGGAGAATTCTATGAGCAGCGTCATTTTGCGTCAGGATCAGGATGCCTTGAATATGTGGATATTGAAGGGAAGAGAGTTCCGTTTGGAACAGATCTTCTTTTTGTCTGCGAAGAGGAACCGGAACTTGTAGCAGCGGCTGAGATCTGTGAGGATCTCTGGGTAACATTACCTCCAAGTGTCCTCCATGCACAGGCAGGCGCCAATCTGATCGTGAATCTTTCTGCAAGCAATGAGATGGTTGGTAAGGACAGCTACCGCAGAAGCCTTGTTTCCGGACAGTCTGCACGCCTGGTCTGCGGATATGTTTATGCAAATGCCGGTGAAGGTGAGTCTACGCAGGATCTGGTATTTGGAGGACAGAATATGATCGCTGAGAACGGTACGATCCTCACGGAAGGAAGACGTTTTAAGAATAGTATTGTATGCAGCGAGATTGATGTGCAGAGACTGAATGATGAGAGAAGAAGACTGACAACTTATCAGGCGGCAGATGACAGTGATCATCTTAAAGTCCGTTTTCATCTGAATATAGAGGAAACAAAGCTTACCAGAAAATATGCACAATATCCTTTCGTACCATCAAAAAAAGAAGAAAGAGATATGCGCTGCGATGAGATCCTGAACATTCAGGCAATGGGACTTAAGAAACGTATGGATCATATTCATTGTCATAAAGCGACCGTAGGCCTTTCTGGCGGTCTGGATTCTACACTGGCTCTTCTTGTTATTGCGAGAGCATTTGATCTGGCCGGTGCAGACAGAAAAGATATCCACTGTATCACTATGCCGTGTTTCGGAACCACAGACAGAACTTATCAGAATGCCTGTAAATTAAGTGAATGTCTGGGGGCAACATTAAGTGAAATTAATATTAAGGAAGCAGTGAATGTACATTTCAGGGATATCAGTCATAATCCGGAGATACATGATGTGACTTATGAGAACAGTCAGGCAAGAGAGAGGACGCAGATTCTCATGGACAGTGCAAATCAGGATGGTTCCATTCTGGTCGGTACAGGTGATCTGTCTGAACTGGCGCTTGGATGGGCAACGTATAATGGTGACCATATGTCTATGTATGGTGTAAATGCGTCAGTGCCAAAGACACTGGTACGTCATCTGGTCCGTTATTACGCAGATACCTGCGGAGACAGGAAACTGACGGAAGTTCTTCTGGATATTCTGGATACACCGGTAAGTCCGGAACTTCTGCCGCCAAAAGATGGCAAAATTGCTCAGAAGACAGAAGATCTGGTTGGACCGTATGAGCTCCATGACTTTTATCTGTATTATATGTTGCGGGCAGGATTTGAACCGGAGAAGATTTACAGACTGGCCTGCGAAACTTTTGAGGGAACTTATGACAGGGCGACGATCTTTAAATGGCTGAGAACTTTCTATTGGAGATTCTTTGCACAGCAGTTCAAACGTTCCTGCCTGCCGGATGGCCCAAAGGTGGGAAGTGTTGCGGTTTCACCGCGAGGTGACCTGAGAATGCCGAGTGATGCCAGTGCGAAAATATGGCTGGAGCAGCTGGATGGTATGTCTGCAGAGTAATATCAGCTGACATGCCCGGACAGCTAGAGATTCTGAATGTCAATACCAAGAGCGGAGAACCGATCAGGAGTTCTCCGCTTTTTTCAGTGCTGATTCAATTGCATTGAGCAGGACCATGGAGGTGTATTTCTGATCTTCAGAATACTGGATATCATCCAGAGACTGAGAAGAATAAATCTGGCTGGTCAGTGATTCCAGAGCAGGTTCCATGAGAGGAAATATGGCGGAGGTACTTTCGCTTAAATTAACCAGACGGATGGATTTGATTTTATCTGCATCGACAGTGACTTCCAGATCAAATGAGTTTTCATTTAATTCAATGGAAGAGGTATAAATTCCCGGCTTATATTGGGATCCGGCATCTGCGGCAGCATTCTTTTTCTGACCCGGACCGAACATGAAAAAGAGTACAACAGCCAGAATAACAGCAAGAAGAAGGAAAACAGCCGTATAGACCACTTCCCTCATATGTAAGACAATGATTTTTGTTTTGGAACTCATGATACGCGCGCCTCCTGGTTTGTTTTGTATATTTTATTATTGGTGAAACAAAAATATGATAAATTATGTTATACTGTAGCTGTTCAGCACCCTATTATTTTGCGAAGGTACTGAACAGTTACATTATACTTTTACCTTATAGCAGGGAAATTCCCTGCTTTAGTTGTCAGGGATAAAATCATCCGCTTCGCTGCTTGCGCATATAGAAGCTTAGTGGGGACTTATGGAAAGGATGTCATCTGAAGAATATGTCATTACAGTTTATAATCGGCAGCTCCGGTGCCGGGAAATCGTATTACGCATACAAAAGAGTTATAGAGGATTCTCTGAAACATCCGGAGAAGAATTATTATGTGATCGTGCCGGAGCAGTTTACCATGCAGACACAGAAGGCACTGGTAGAAATGCATCCGGGAAAAGGAATCCTGAATATTGATATTCTGAGTTTTGAACGCCTTGCGTACCGTGTGTTTGAAGAAACCGGAGGTGATAACCGAAAAGTTCTGGAAGATACGGGAAAGAGTATGGTGCTGCAGAAAATGGTGCAGCAGCATCGAAAAGAACTGGATTATCTGGGAAGCCAGATGAACAAACCAGGGTATCTGGATGAAGTAAAATCGCTGATATCTGAATTTATGCAATATGATATCAGGGAAGATGACCTGGAAGAAATGAAGGAGAAGGCAAAGGATCAGGCTCTGCTTGAAATGAAACTGAAGGATGTGGGAGTTCTTTATCAGTCTTTTAAGAAGTTTCTGGAAGGACATTATATGACAGGTGAAGAGGTAATGGATGTCCTGCTTAAGCAGCTTCCGTTTTCAGAGAAGCTGAAGGGCGCGGAACTTCTGTTTGATGGATTTACAGGATTTACACCAATCCAGGTGAATGTGATCAGGGAACTTTTGCTCCTTGCCGATCGTGTATGCGTGACTGTGACGATGGATGAGCGCGAAGATATATTTGCACCCGGAAAACCGCATCAGCTTTTTTTTATGAGTAAACAGATGATACGTACTCTTGCCGGGCTGACAAAGGATCTGGAGGATCCTGTTTGTCTGAAGTCATCCGGAAAATCACGTTTTTCACAGGCATCCGCCATGCACTTTCTGGAAAGAAATATTTTCCGGTACAGAAAGGGGATTTATGCGAAAGAGCAGCAGGAAATTCAGATTTTTGCAGCAGCCTCTCCGCTGGAGGAAATGCGCGAGGCTGCCAGAAGGATGGCGCAGTTCGTGCGCATCGATGGATACCGGTATGGTGAGGTTGCGGTGATCACAGGAAATCTGGAGGAATATGCGAGGCTTGCCTCACAGGTATTTGAGGAGGCTGATATTCCATATTTTATTGATGAGAAACATTCTGTACTTATGAATCCATTTGTAGAATATCTGCGTGCAGCTATGGAAATGGCAGTACAGGGATTTCCATATGAGAGTGTATTCCGATATCTGAGATGTGGTATGTCGGAAATTACCAGAGAGCAGGCGGATAAACTGGAGAACTATGTGCTGGCACTGGGGATTCGCGGATATAAGAAATGGTCCGAAAAATGGGTCCGTGTGTACAGAGGAATGGAGGCAGACCAGATTCAGGAACTGAATGAGATCCGGGAGATTTTTGCAGAAGAAGTAAGCGGGCTTGCAGAAGGATTCTGTGCAGGAAAGAAAACAGTGGAAGAGTACTGCCGTATTCTTTATGGATTTATTCTGAAAAGCAATGTCTGGCAGAAGCTGAAAAAACAGGAGCAGAAGTTTAAGGATGCCGGTGATAAAGCCATGGAAAAGGAATATAACCAGATTTATGGTATTGTTATGGATCTGCTGGACAAGATGGTTGAGATTCTCGGAAATGAGACAGTAAGCAGACAGGAATTCCGCCAGCTTCTGGAGACAGGACTTTCTCAGGCACAGGTTGCACTGATACCGCCAAGCATGGATCAGGTTATGGTGGGAGATATGGAGAGATCCCGGTTAAAGAATATTAAAGCACTGTTTTTTGTCGGTGTGAATGAAGGAAACATTCCAAAGAGTACACAGACAGGCGGTATTTTATCTGAACTGGACAGAGATTTCTTTAAGGAACAGGGTGTGGAACTGGCTCCCGGACCCAAAGAACTGATGAATATGCAGAGATTCTATCTGTATCTGAATATGACAAAGCCAGGAGAACATCTGATTCTTTCCTTTAGTGATACTAATGCAAAAGGTGAAGGAATCAGCCCTGCATATCTGATCGGAAGTATACGTGGGTTATATCCGAAGCTTGAGATTGAACGGGAATCTTCTTCTTATCCGGAGAATCCGGAAGCGGGGATTGGTCTTTTTCTTGAGAAGCTTGCAATGGAAACTGAGAGAGATCAGGAGCTCCTGAGTCAGACAGATGCAATGTTTGGAGAACTTTACAGCTGGTATCTGCGGGAACCGGAATATCGGGACAGAGTACAAAAACTGGTACAGGCTGCGTTCGAGGGGAAACCTGAGGATATTATCAGTCGGAGCGTAGCTAAGGCACTGTATGGAGAGATATCACCCTACAGTGCTACGAGACTGGAACGGTTTGCAGCGTGTGCGTTTGCACATTTCCTGCAGTATGGAATGAAGCTTACGGAGCGTGTGGAATATGAGTTTAAAGCTATGGATATGGGAAATGTCATGCATGAAGCACTGGAAAGCTTTGCAGAAGAAGTACGAAAAAGAGGATTGAAATGGACAGAACTGACTGAGCAGGAGCGGAAACAGATCGCAGATCAGTGCCTTGATAATATTGTAGCTGACTATGGAAACACAGTACTGAAAAGCAGCGCCAGAAATGAATATATGATCGAGCGGACCAGGAGAATCCTGTACAGGACTGTGTGGGCACTGCAGAAACAGCTGGACCAGGGAGAATTTCAACCGGAAGGCTTTGAGGTGACTTTCGGAGGCGGAAGGATTGACCGTGTGGATATTCTGGAAGATCAGAATAAAGTTTATGTAAAAGTAATTGATTACAAAACCGGCAATACATCATTTGACCTGGTTTATCTGTATCATGGACTGCAGCTTCAGCTGATGATCTATCTGGACGGTGCACTGCGTGTAGAGCAGAAGAAATACCCGGACAAAGAAATCATCCCTGCAGGCGTGTTCTACTATAATATCAAAGATCCGATGATCCAGGAGAAGATTGATGCGGATGTGGAAGCTGTCAGTGCCGGTCTTATGAAAGAACTGAAGATGAACGGGCTGGTACAGGCAGATGCTGAACTTGTACACAGAATGGACAATAGTCTTGGCTCTATTCCGGTTGCGTTTAACAAGGACGGAAGCTTCCGGAAAAATTCTTCGGTGGCAGACAGAGAACAGTTTGCTGTGCTGGGACGGTATGTGAGAACAAAGATTGACAAGATAAGAAGTTCGATTCTGGAAGGTGATGCACAGGTTTCTCCTTATGAACTTGGAAAAAAGAATGCCTGTACTTACTGTCCGTATATGGCAGTATGCGGATTTGACCGCAAGCTGACCGGATATGAATTCCGCAGGCTGAAGAATTTCCCGGATGAGGAGCTTTGGAAAGCATTTGGCAGGGAGGCAGAATAAGATGGGCGTACAGTGGACAAAAGAACAGCAGGAAGTTATCCGGCTGAGAGACAGAAACATTCTGGTCAGTGCGGCAGCAGGATCCGGGAAAACAGCGGTACTGGTGGAGAGAATCCTGAGCAGGATTACGGATAAAGACCACCCAGCAGACATTGACAGACTTCTGATCATGACATTCACAAGGGCAGCAGCAGGTGAAATGAAAGAAAGAATTTCCGCTGCGATTGAAAAGGCACTTGGTGAGAATCCGGATAATGAGCATCTGCAGCGACAGACAACACTGCTTCATACGGCGCAGATTACAACTATTGATGGGTTTTGTGCATACGTTATCCGCAATTATTTTCATCTGATCGGACTGGATCCCGGATACCGGACTGCAGATGAGGGAGAGCTGAAGCTTCTCAGAGGAGATGTTGCGAAATCTTTACTGGAGGAATATTATGCGGGGAAGGATGAAAAGTTTCATAAATTTGTGGAATGTTTTGCACCGGGAAAGTCGGATGAGAATCTGGGTGATCTGATCCAGAAGCTGTATGAAATGGCAATGAGTAATCCATTTCCGGAGGAATGGCTGGAAAAATGTCTGGAGGATTACAAGGTTGAGACTCTGGAAGTATTAAGGGAGACAGAATGGATAAAACTGCTCTGGTCAGCTGTGAAAGATGAATTGCAGGAGGCAGAACTTCTGATACAGGAGGCACGTAGTGTGTGTGCGGAAGTGGATGGTCCATATCTTTATGATGAGGCATTGAACAATGATCTGCTGTTTATAAGAAGGCTGAACGAACTGGCTGAGAAAAGAGATTATAATGGAATGGCAGGAATACTGGCGAAGCCGGCTTTTGCACGCCTCAGCACAAAGAAAGCTCCTGATGTGGATGAACAAAAGAAGCAGAGAGTGAAGGATATCAGAGAAGATGAAAAAGGGATCATCAAAGAACTGGGACAGAGATATTTCCGGAGTACAGAAGAAGAGATACTGGAAGTGATAAAATATATTCGGGAGCCTGTGGAAATGCTGGCGGAACTTACTGTACGATTTATGGAACAGTTCAGGACGGCTAAAAGAGAGAAAAATATTCTTGATTTCACAGATATGGAGCATTTTGCGCTGCAGATCCTGTTGACAAAAGAAGGAGAAGAAATCCATATGTCTCAGGCTGCACGGGAACTCTCTGCGAAATATGATGAGGTTCTGGTGGATGAATACCAGGACAGTAACTATGTACAGGAACTTCTTACGACTGCTGTCTCAGGCTGGATCAACAAGAAGAAAAATATCTTTATGGTTGGAGATGTGAAGCAGAGTATTTACCGATTCCGTCTGGCGAGACCGGAATTGTTTATGGAAAAGTATAAAAATTATTCTGTAGAGGAAGCTCAGGAACAGAGGATTGACCTTCATAAGAACTTTCGAAGCAGAGCGCAGGTACTGGAGAGCGTGAATTTCATTTTCCGTCAGATCATGGGAGAAGATCTGGGAGGCATTGCTTATGATAAAGATGCCGCATTGTATCCGGGAGCTTCTTTTCCGGAAGGAGAGTCGGAAGAGTTTGTAAAAACGGAAGTACTTCTGGTAGAGAAAGATGGAGAGGAATTGGCTGATCAGCAGAATTATGAGGAATCAGACCGGCAGAACAGCCAGATGGATCTGGAAAATCAGAATGCACAGGAACTGGAAGCACTGGCAATTGCACAGAGAATCCGGGAAATCGTGGGAAAAGAGCAGATCGTGGACAAAGAAACGAAAGAATATCGACCGGTAGAATACGGTGATATTGTGATCTTGCTTCGGACTGCTTATGGATGGGCGGAAACTTTCAGGGAAGTACTGACATCCCAGGGGATTCCCGTATATTGTACATCCAGAACGGGATATTTTTCCGCTCTTGAAATTGTCACAGTACTGAATTATCTGAAAGTGTGCGATAATCCTCTGCAGGATATTCCTCTCATGGGAGTGCTCAGATCTCCGATCGTGGGATGTACTTCCCGGGAACTGGCAGAACTGAGGATTCGATATCCGAAAGGACTGCTGTATGAGAGTGTGACTGCGTATGCGGGCGAAGACAGTAAAACGGACAGTGCGTCAGATCAGGATGAAGAAAAAACGGATTTGTCAGATTTGAAGATGGAGCCGGGTATAAGGTCAGATTTATTAAAAGTAAAGCTTGCAGATTTCCTGCAGCTGCTGGAAAGAGTAAGAAATATGGCTGCGTATACGCCGGTACATGAGCTGATCCTTTATGTGCTGAAGGAAACCGGATATGGAAATTATGCCAGGGCACTTCCGGGAGGGGAGCAGCGTTTTGCAAACCTGACCATGCTTGTGGAGAAGGCTATGGATTATGAGAAAACCAGCTACAGAGGTTTATTTAACTTTGTCCGTTATATTGAACAGTTACAGGCCTATGAAGTGGATTATGGTGAGGTGAATCTGACAGGCGCAGGAAATACAGCAGTGGAGATCATGACCATCCATAAGAGCAAGGGACTGGAATTTCCGATTGTATTTGTGGCAGGCATGGGAAAACAATTCAATTTTCAGGATATGAATGCCGGACTTCTGCTCCATCCGGAGATTGGGATAGGAGCAGATGCTGTAATACCGGAAAGACGGGTGATCGCGTCTTCGCTGAATAAGCAGATCATTCGAAGACAGCTTATGAAGGAGAGTCTTGGAGAGGAACTGAGGGTGCTCTATGTTGCCATGACCAGAGCAAAGGAGAAGCTGATCCTTACAGGAACAGCAGGAAAGCTGGAAAAACGGATGATGGCTTTATCACGTTTCCTGGATGAAGAAGAGGAGCTTCTTCCGCTGGGAACTCGGATGAAGGCGAAGAATTACTGGGCATTTGTGCTGCCGGCACTTGTAAGACACAGGGCTATGAGTGAACTTCTTGGGGAATATGGAATCCTGATGAAGAAACAAAAAGGGATTTATGATGATGTTTCTGAATTTGTGATAAAGAAAGTGACTGTCCGTCAGATGACTGAAAAAGCAGTGATTCTTCAGGCCGGAAATCAGATACAGGAGGAATATCTGAAAAACTGGGATACAGATAAGGTATATGATAAAGAAGTCAGGAAAGAGATTGAGAAAAGATTTTCCTTTGTTTATCCATACAGCTATCTGGAGGATATTCCGGTTAAGGTCAGTGTTTCTGACCTGAAAAAGAGAAGCTGGCATGATGAAAGTGAGCCGGAAGTAAATATCATTGTGTCAGCGGAGCAGCAGACAGAAGAACAGGAAGCACCGATTCCGGCATTTATGGCAGAGAAACAGGAAGAATATAAAGGTGCTGCCAGAGGTACTGCTTATCACAGGATGATGGAATGTCTGGATTATGCGGAAGTGGACGGTGAAGAACAGATCCGTCAGCAGCTAAAAAGGCTCCTGGAGAGTCAGAAGATGACAGAGCAGGAGGCAGATTGTATCTGTATCAGGGATATTAAAAGGTTTGCGGATTCTGAACTGGGACAGAGGATGAAAAAAGCTGCTGCAGAGAAAAAGCTTTACAGAGAGCAGCCGTTTGTAATTCAGAGAAGCGCATCTCTTCTGGCGGATACCTGGAAGGATGAGACGGTACTGGTACAGGGAATTATTGATGCGTATTTTGTAGAAGCCGGTAAAATTGTACTTGTGGATTACAAGACGGACAGAGTAAGAAAAGGGCAGGAGCAGAAGCTGGCCGATCTGTATCATGTACAGCTTGAAGATTATGCGCAGGCATTGGAGCGTATGACCGGGATGAAGGTGAAAGAGAAGATCATTTATTCGTTTACTTTGCAGAAAGAGATTTTGCTGTAAACAGAAAGAGAATGAAAGAATATGTAAAAAAATGATAAAAAGCAGATATCCGGGAGGGATAAGCGCGTATTATACGCGCCATCCTGCCGGATATTTGTTTTTCAGGATCTGATTGACAAGCTTG
Source organism: Holdemanella biformis (assembly GCA_963605995.1). Lineage (GTDB taxonomy): Bacteria > Bacillota > Clostridia > Lachnospirales > Lachnospiraceae > Blautia_A. The sequence continues at coordinate 15,721 of CAVCYJ010000004.1, forward strand.
CCGAAACCGATTGGATATCCATCTGCACAGAGGAGATGCCAGCCTTTTTTGTGGGCGGCTTCTTCCGGTTCAATGTTTAAGGTTTCACCCTTCAGGTATCTGATGATCCTTTCGTCGGAAACAGAGAGTGAGATCACTGCTTCTGCTTCATCTTTATGGATCGTCAGTGCAAGCGGCTGAGACGGTTCAAAACGGTTTTTCTTCAGGTCACCGAGATAGAGGCCGTTTCTCAGGAAGGTAATGCCGCGGAAGTTGTGGGAGACCGGCGGCAGATAGTATGCTTTATCACCGCGGATTTCTACACGTTCCCAGTCAAATGGCTGACCGCCTAAAGTCTTCAGTCCGATTTCGTTCAGGAATTCTTCAATTAAAGGGAAGGCATTTTTGTCCGGCCTGGTGTGAGGGCGGGGGTTCTCCTGAATGGTCTGGCCTTTTTTGCGGAAGAGTGCGAGGAAGTGTCCTTCTCCATTCATTTTGTGTGGGAAAATCCGGATGCATTTGGTAAGTTCCGGATTTTTATTTCCCCATTCAGGGACACCGTGGGAGAAGCCATCATAATCCTCCATTTCTATCAGTTCCATATCCGGGCGGTTTTCCAGAAGATAAGAAACAGTCTGCTCGTCTTCGGCAGGGGCGAATGTACAGGTAGAGTAAAGCATCAGTCCGCCCGGACGGAGCATGTCGGCTGCCTGGAGGGAGAGTTCTTTCTGGATTTCTGCAAGTTCCCGGGATTTTTCCGGAGTCCAGTCTCTGGCAAGGGCTTCTTCCTTACGGAACATTCCTTCTCCGGAGCATGGGGCATCCAGAATGATCTTGTCGAAGAATTCAGGGAATGCCCTGGTGAGTTTGGCTGGTGTTTCGTTTGCAACGAAGACGTTGGGAATGCCGAAAAGTTCCAGATTGCGAAGCAGAGCTCTGGCGCGGGAGGTGCTGATGTCATTGGCTACAAGGAGTCCCTGTCCCCGGAGGGCTGCACCTGCTGCGGTTGCTTTTCCGCCTGGAGCTGCGCAGAGATCGAGGACTCTGTCGCCCGGTTCAATTGGGATGCGGGAAGCTGGAGTCATGGCACTTGGTTCCTGGAGATAGTAAAGCCCGGCCTGGTAGTAGGGACATCTGGATGGACGGATGTCTTCCTCATAGAAGTAGCCGTTTTTGATCCAGGGGATAGGGGTGATGGAAAATGGAGCCAGTTTTTCGAAGTCTTCACAGGTGATCTTGGATGTGTTTACGCGAAGACCGTAGGTGCGGGGAGCATCGAAGCTGGCGAGGAAGTCGGGGTATTCGTTTTTCAGCATTTCTTTCATGCGGGAGAGGAAGACCGGGTGGAGTTGGGTTGTATTTTCGTTCATGGTTTGGTAAGTTTCCTTTACTGTATTTTCACGCGCTGTTTTTTTCTGAAATAGCCAAAATCCCATTGCCACAGGCGATTGTTAATGGATTTTGACTCGTAACTGTGAAGGTGCTGAACAGTTACAAATGATTTCAAAACAATTATAAAGGATAATTGTTTTTTACTAAATAGTATTGCTGAAATGATATTATATATTGTATAATATCATAAACCAATAATAGTGTTAAGCTGTATCGTATGACGAAGAGAGGAATGATTGCATTCCCGGGATATCGGTATATGTATGGCACATAATTGAAACAAGGAAGTGAGCATATGGTTTTTAATACAGGTGCTGCGCTTCTGGATGCGGTTGTTCTGGCGGTTGTTTCCAGGGAGAAGGAGGGAACATACGGATATAAGATCACGCAGGATGTGAGGGGGATTCTTGATGTTTCGGAATCTGCTTTGTATCCGGTGCTTAGGAGACTGCAGAAGGATGATTGTCTGGAGGTTTATGATATGGCTTATTCAGGACGTAACCGGCGTTATTATAAGCTGACGGACAGAGGCACCGCGCAGCTTGAACTTTACAAGACTGAGTGGAGAATTTATGCATCCAGGATCAGTGGGATGTTTGAAGGAGGAATATGATAATGAATGACAAACGTTTATACAAATCATCAGAAAACAGAATGCTTTGCGGTGTGTGCGGAGGTATTGCGGAATATTTTAACATTGATCCAACACTGGTTCGCCTGGTATGGGTGATCATTACCTGTTTTGGTGGTGCGGGAATCCTGGCATATATTATCGCAGCTGTCATTATTCCGGGAAAATGAGAAGCAGAAAATGAATAATGGTAACGATTCGGCAGTCGGATAACCGTGAAAGTGCTGAACAGTTAGGAATGATGTATAAAAACAGTAAAAACAGCTCATACTCCAGAAAAAAAAGGAGTGTGAGCTGTTTTGGATAAGGAGAAAGAAGTAAAAGCTTATCTTGCCGGTGAATTACTGCCGGAAGAGTGCGTGAAATATGAAATTGCAGAAGAAATAGGATTGCTGGACAGAGTCATAAGTGAAGGATGGAAGAGTCTGTCAGCGAAAGAAACCGGTCAGATTGGAGGATTGATGACCAGGAGAAAGAGAGAAGCTCCCGGTTACACCAAAGGTTAAGCAACGCAGGCAGTTCCAGGCTCACTGCCTGGCGTTTTTCTGAAGTAAAAGCTGTTGAAATAGCCATCGTTTTATGATAATCTATGTTAAAACAGATTAGTGAAAATACCTGTTATATAAAGAGTGGATTCTGAACAGTCATTTATAAAAGGCATGTAGTGGCGCTTTTATATGAGCAGGCAGCGAAGCGGATGATTTTATCCGCCTGACAGGAGTGAAAGCTATGTTTGAACAGAATTTTGAGGCAAAGGAAGAAAATATAGCGGAGATGCTTGAGTTCGTGAAAGGCGAACTTGAAAAAGCAGCCTGCTGCATGAAAATGCAGACTGCAATCTGTGTGGCAATGGAAGAGATATTTGTCAATATTGCCCGCTATGCCTATCCGGGAGGAGGCGGAAGCGCAAAGATTGCGATTGGTATAGACAGGGAAACAAACATTGCAACATTTGTTGTTTCAGACAGGGGGATTGCATTCAATCCTCTGGAAAGAGCTGATCCGGATATCACACTTTCTGCTGAACAGCGGGAGGTTGGCGGACTTGGCATTTTCATCGTCAGGAAAACGATGGATTCAGTTGCCTATATCAGAGAAAACGATGAGAATAAACTTACGATGAGAAAGAAACTGGAAAGGAGTAACAATAAATGACAATTGTTGATGAACAGAAGAACGGAACAATGATCCTGCATATTGAGGGGAGAATTGACACGATTACTGCGCCGGAGCTGGAGAAAAAAATTGCTGCGCTTTCACCGGAGGTTACAGATCTGATTCTGGATATGAAGGAAGTCGTATATATTTCTTCTGCCGGGCTTCGTGTATTGCTCAGCGCACAGAAGAAGATGAGTCGGGTCGGCTCCATGAAACTGTCAGGTGTTTGCAGTGCAGTTATGGAAGTTTTTGAAATGACCGGATTTGCGGATATCCTGGTGATCGAGTGATGGAACTGGTAAGCAGAGCAATGATCTTTGCGGCAAAAGCTCATGACGGGATGCGCCGTAGGCAGGCAGATATCCCATATATCCTGCATCCGGCAGAGGCAGCAGTTATTGTTGGAACGGTGACCGGCAGACAGGAAGTTATTGCCGCTGCATGGCTTCATGATGTAGTGGAGGATGCCGGAATCAGTATACAGGAAATAGAGGAACACTTTGGTAAAAGGGTAGCACAGCTGGTCGCAGCGGAGACAGAGGATAAAATGGTTCATCTTCCAGCGGAAAGTACATGGAAAATGAGGAAGGAAGAGGCTGTTCAGTTCCTGAAACATACAGAGGACCTGGATGTGAAGATATTGTATCTGGGCGATAAACTTGCGAATCTGCGTTCTGTCTATCTTATCTGGAAAGAACAGGGGGATGCGGTGTGGCAGAATTTCAACCAGAAAGATCCGGCAGAGCATGCATGGTATTATCGCAGCATTGCCGATTGTATAAGTGTACTTTCTAATACATTGGCCTGGCAGGAATTTGACGGGCTGATCAGAAAAATATTTAAGGAAGTGTGAATATGTCTGAGCAACTTACATATCATAAAGATGGTGATACGCTGGTTGTCTGTCTGAGTGGGCGCGTGGATGCTTCGAATGCACCGGAGGTGGAGAAACAGATTACTGCAGTACGCACTGCCGTACCGGAAATGTCTGTTGTTATTGATGCGGAAAATCTGGAGTATATTTCAAGTGCCGGACTCAGGATTCTTTTGCGCCTGCGTAAAAAAAATCCAGATCTTGTTATCAAAAATGTTTCTTCTGAGGTTTATGATATTCTGGATATGACAGGTTTTACAGAGATGATGACAGTGAAAAAGGCATATCGTCATCTCCGGGTGGATGGATGTGAACTGATTGGAAAAGGTGCGAATGGGGCTGTTTACCGTTATGATGCGGAAACAATCATCAAAGTATATTTTAATCCGGATGCACTGCCGGAGATCCAGCATGAACGGGAATTGGCACGTAAGGCACTGGTGCTTGGAATTAATACGGCAATTCCTTATGATGTTGTGCGGGTTGGAAATGGATATGGAACAGTAATGGAGTTGCTGGCAGCGACTTCACTTTCAAAGCTGATCAAGGCTGATCCGGAACACCTGGAATTACCTCTCAGATATTATGTAGATATGCTGAAACAGATTCACAGTACAGAACTGACTCCTGGTGAAATGCCCGATATGAAGAGTGTGGCACTGGGGTGGGCTGAATTTGACAGGAATCATCTGCCGGAAGAGGTGGGAGATAAGCTTTGCAGGATGGTTGAGGATATTCCGGAACAGTATACTATGATGCATGGTGATTATCATACCAATAATATTATGGTTCGTGACGGTGAGGCATTGCTCATTGATATGGACACATTGTGTATGGGGCACCCGATTTTTGAACTGGGTTCTATGTTTAATGCATTTGTCGGATTTCTGGAACTGGATCCGGAGATGGCATGGAGTTTTCTTGGCTTTTCGCGCGAAGTGGCCGGAGAATTCTGGCGCAGAGCACTTGCCATGTATCTCGGTACGGAGGATGAGACAAGGGTTAACGAAGCAGAAACAAAGGCAAAAGTTATTGGTTATATGCGCCTGTTACGACGAACGATCCGCCGTCAGGCTCCAAACCGTGAACGGTTAATTGCTTATTATAAAGAACAGCTTATAAAAATAATTCCTGAGGTAGATAAACTGACATTCTAAACGGGTATTTATCATGGGGCAGGCTCCGAATGAATCATATGATTATTCAGAGCCTGCCCCATGAGCTTTTTATACAGAAGGAAATCAGATGTCAATACGTTTTCCGTATGGACTGATTGCCCGGACAGGACAGACGAGAACACACAGATGACATCCGACACAGCTGTGTGGATCCATGACCGGTTTGCCATTTGACATGTGCAGTGCCTCATGACCTCCATCACGGCAGGAAAGCGCACAGCGTCCGCATCCAAGACATTTGCTGCGGTTAAAGCGCGGCAGAAGCTTAGTCTGACGATTCAGTTCATCCAGTTCAGTTACATTTTCCACACCAAGCCCCTGCAGATCTGACAGATGCGGCAACGCTTTTTCACGCAGATACCATGTAAGGCCACTGATAAGATCATCGATAATGCGAGCACCATATTGCATAACAGCAGTGGTAATCTGGACATGGTTGGCACCCAGCAGCAGGAATTCGACAGCATCTCGCCAGCTGACGATACCGCCCATTGCGCTGAGAGGGATATTGTGAAGCTGAGGATCGGAAGCCATTTCCCAGATAAAACGCAGAGCTATGGGTTTTACGGCACAGCCTGAATAACCGCCTACACCTGACAGACCGCGGACGGATGGTTCGGTAGCGTAGGTATCAAGATTCATGTTCATGAGGCTTTTGACTGTGTTGATAGCAGCAATACCGTCTGCTCCGTTTTCCATGGCAACACGTGCAAACGGACGCATATCTGCAACGTTCGGGGTAAGTTTTACCAGCAGAGGAATGGTACATCCCCGGCAGGCTGCTCTTGTGTACTGAGCTACTGCCTCCGGATCTTGTCCGATATCCATGCCCAGTCCATCCTGCTCCATATTTGGACAGGAGAAATTACATTCGATAATATCTGCACCTGCCTCCTGCGACATCTGTGCCAACTGTGACCATTCATCCTCATTTCTGCCCATGATAGAAGCTATGATAACTTTAGTTGGATAATCATGTTTCAGTCGGCGGATAATATCCAGATCTTCCCTCATGCTGTGGCAGGAGAGCTGTTCAATATTTTTGAAGCCGCTGAAGCCGTGTTCAGCAGGAATAGCAGAATAACGCGGTGATGCCTCACGGGGAACGAAGTTACAGAGAGTTTTAAAACATGCACCGGCCCATCCCATATCAAATGCACGGGCGATTTTTTCGTAGGTGCCTGATACTACAGATGAAGAAAGAAGGAAGGGATTCTCCAGATGTACACCAAGGAAATCACAGGAAAGATCTACCGGAGTTTCCGGTATGCTTTCGTATGCAGTGGAAGTCTCATGCAATGCAGTCAGAATATGTCTGATCTGTATGGGATTTTCTTTCCGGACACATGCCTGTTCGCAGGGAGAATCACAGTCGGAACATGGAAAATTTGTTTTTAGTTTTGCTGCTGCACCAACCAGATTTTCAAAGTGCAGAGAGCGGATAAGACCAGCCGGATCAGCCTCGGAAGGACAGGCATGCGAGCAGGCCGCATTGTCGCAGAGTAAACAGCGAAAAACTTCTTCTGATGGAATGTTGGTTTCGTAGATCATAATGATTCCTCCTGAAATACAAATAAGAGAGTATTTGCTTTAAAGTGTCTTTTTTTAGTTATTAATAGCCTTTTTATAAATTGTATCATATATCTGTAAAAAATAATATTGTTGAACAGAGAAAATTCGGAGTGAACAGTAACACCGAAACTCGATAATTTCTGGAAGTTTATAAATTTTTTATTATGAATTAAAACCACATTGTGTTAGAATAAACATAACCCTTGAACCCATCAGGCAGGTCAGTATTTGACCTGCCTGTAAATTAATAGAGAAAACATAATGATCAAGGTAGTAAAATATATTACAGGGGAAATGCGGATGAGTGAGAAGGAAGCATATGTAAAATTAGATAGGGTTTCCAGGATATACGGAACGAAAGAAGTGAAGATCATTGCAGTAGACGAAATCAGTTTTGAAATTGCAAAAGGCGAGTTTGTGGTAATCGTAGGCCCCAGCGGTGCGGGCAAGACGACAGTGCTGAATATCCTTGGCGGCATGGATAAGGCTACCAGCGGCGATGTATTTGTGGATGGTAAGAATATTGCCGGATACAACAGCAGGCAGCTTACCGGATACCGGAGAAATGACATCGGATTTGTATTTCAGTTCTATAATCTGGTGCCGAACCTTACAGCACTGGAGAATGTGGAACTGGCATTGCAGATCTGCAAAGATCCGCTGGATGCCAGAGAAGTCCTGGAGGAGGTTGGTCTGAAAGACAGACTGACAAACTTCCCGGCGCAGCTTTCCGGCGGTGAGCAGCAGCGGGTTTCCATAGCCCGGGCACTGGCGAAGAACCCGAAGCTTTTGCTGTGCGATGAGCCAACCGGAGCATTGGACTATCAGACGGGTAAAGCAATCCTGAAACTGTTGCAGGATATGTGCAGGGAGCGTGGGATGACAGTTATTGTTATTACACACAACTCGGCACTGACGCCTATGGCAGACCGCGTGATCAAGATTAAGAATGGCAAGGTTTCCAGGATGACGCTGAATGACCATCCTACACCGGTAGAGGAGATAGAATGGTAGGTGAACAGATATGAAAGCATTGCATAAAGATTTCTGGATGGAGATACGCACAAGTAAAGCCAGATTCATTTCTATCTTTATGATCGTTGCTCTGGGAGTTGCCTTTTTTTCCGGGATACAGGCATCTTCGCCGGATATGCGTCTGTCAGGAGATGCCTACTATGACGAAAAGAATCTTATGGATATCAAGGTAGTAGGAACTCTGGGTCTGACAAAAGATGATGTATCTGCAATCCGGCAGATAGATGGTGTAGAGAATGCGGAAGGTGCTTATTCTACAGACGTTATGTGTGGAGAGGGCGAGAAGCAGAAGGTTCTCCATGTGGAATCCCTCAATGAGACCGTAAACCAGATTACAGTCACAGAAGGAAAAGCACCCGGGAAGAGCGGAGAGATTTTCCTTGACTATATGTTTGCAGAAAGCAATGGATATAAGATAGGAGATCAGATCACTCTGAAAGAGGATGGAGACAGTGAACTTCTGCAGACTGTAGATTATACAGTCTGCGGTATCGGCGAGAGTCCTCTTTACATATCCTATAACCGTGGAAATACAACTCTTGGTTCCGGCGAAGTCAATGGATTTGCCTATGTACTTCCGGAAGACTTTGACCAGGAGGTTTATACGCAGATTTATGTGCAGGTTCACGAAGCGAAGAATCTGATCAGTTATACGGATGGATATGAAAATCTGATAGAGAAAATACAGGCGAGAGTAGAAGGGATTGCAGAGGAACGCTGCCAGATCCGTTATGATGAAGTCATAGAGGAAGCAAACGATAAACTTGCAGATGCAAAGAAAGAACTTGCAAATGGCAAAAAAGAAGCCAACGAGAAGCTTGCAGATGCCAAAAAGGAACTGGATGACGGTGAAAAGCAGCTTAAGGATGGCAGGGAACAGTACGAAGATGGCAAAAAGCAGTTGGAAGATGCCAGAAAAGAGCTTGAAGATGGGAAAACACAGCTTGCGGATGCGAAGAAGCAGTTAGAAGATGGAAAATCTCAGATCGCCAGTGCAAAAGAGCAGCTTGCCAGCGGCAAAGAGCAGATCGCCAGTGCAAAAGAACAGTTAAGTGACGGATGGGCAGAAGTCGAGGAAAATCAGGCGAAACTGGATGATGGGAAGAGCCAGCTTGAGGAAGGGAAAAATCAACTGAGTGAAGGTGAGGAGCAGATTAAAGAAGCGAAAGCAACCCTTACCCAGAGTCAGCAGGATCTTGACAATGGCAAGGCTCAGATTCAGGCAGGACGGGAACAGATCACAACAACCAGACAGGAACTGAATACAAATAAAGAAAACTGCCAGCAGGGTCTGACTCAGATTCAGGAGCAGGAAGCACAGCTTTCACAGGGAGAGGCCCAGCTTGAGAGTGCAAGAGCGCAGCTTCAGGATATGCAGGCACAGTATGAGCAGGCAGCAGCTTCCGGAGAATATTCCGAGGAAGAACTGGCGGATATGGCAGCAGAAGTTTCTGCTTATCAGGAACAGGTGGACAGTCAGGCAGCACAGTTAGAAGCATCGAGAAATCAGATCTCAGTATCGAGAAGTGAACTGGAGAGCAGCTTAAGTCAGGTGGAGAGCGGACTTTCCCAGCTTGATGAAAAGGAAGCAGAACTGAATCAGCAGGAGGCGGCACTTCCGGAGGCACAGGCAAAGATTGATGCTGGCTGGAAGGAAGTGAAGGCACAGGAGGCGAAACTGGAGCCTGCGAGGAAGGAAATCAAGGAGAAAGAAGCCCAGCTTGCAGAAGCACAGGAGCAGATTGATGCCGCAAAAGAGAAGTTAAATTCCAGTCAGGCTCAGTTAGAGGAAAAGGAAGCAGAACTTGCTTCCGGCGAAGCAGAAATCCAGGCAAACGAAGCGAAGCTTACATCCGGTGAGAAAGAGATTGCGGAAAATGAGCAGAAGCTCAAAGACGGCGAAAAGGAAATCACCGAGAATGAGCAGAAGCTGAAAGATTCCCAGAAGGATATCCAGAAAGCTGAGAAAGATCTGGCTGATGGAAAGAAAGAATACGAAGACGGCAAGAAAGACGCCGAGAAGGAGATTACAGACGGTGAGAAGAAGATCCAGGATGCGCAGGATGAGATCGATGATATCAGCCAGCCGGAATGGATGGTAACGGACCGCAATGACCTGCCGGAGTATTCAGACTATGGTGATAATGCAGACCGACTGAAAAATATCGGCCAGGTATTCCCGGTAATCTTTTTCCTGGTAGCAGCGCTTGTGAGTCTGACAACTATGACCCGAATGGTAGAAGAGCAGAGAACCCAGATCGGTACCATGAAAGCATTAGGATATGGGAAATATGCGATCGCATCCAAGTATCTGCTGTATGCGCTGCTTGCAACGGTTGGCGGAAGCATTCTGGGAATCCTGTTTGGTGAGAAAGTTCTTCCATATATTATTATCAATGCATATGGGATCATGTACAAGGGCATGACCCACAATATGCAGATCCACTATGAATTTAAATTTGCCATGATAGCAGCAGGTGCGGCAACGGTGTGTACCATTGGAGCAACGGTATTCTCCTGTTACAAAGCACTGGCAGAGACACCGGCATCACTGATGCGTCCTCCTGCACCGAAAGAAGGCAAGAGGATTCTGGTAGAGAGGATTTCGTTTTTCTGGAAGCATTTAAGCTTTACGTGGAAATCTACACTGCGTAATCTTTTCCGATATAAGAAACGGTTCTTTATGACTATTTTCGGGATTGCCGGCAGTATGGCACTGATGCTGGTGGGATACGGCATCAGGGATTCTATTATGGATATTGCGCAGATACAGTATCGAGATCTGCAGCATTATACGGGAACGATCATCGACGATGAAGATGCCACGGACAAAGACCGTGAAGAACTGGAAGAGTTTCTTAAGGATAACAGTAAGATTGACAGATATACACACGTTCAGTTCACGAAGATGACAGTTCCGAGAGATAAGTCCAGCATCAGTGTCTATCTCTATGTACCGGAGAATCTGGAGAACTTTAAAGAAGATGTAACACTGCAGGACAGAAAGACCAAAGAGAAATATGAGCTGTCAGATGCCGGTGCGGTCATCAGTGAAAAAACATCTTCCCTGACAGGACTCAAGGCAGGTGATACCATAACTATCACAAAAGACGGCAAAGATTATGAGACAAAGATTGCGGCAGTAACTGAGAACTATATGGGACATTATATTTACATGACCGGTAATGTCTATGAGCAGACCTTCGGTGAGAAGCCGGATTATACAGCAACTGTATTTACCGTGAAAGATGAATACAAAGAATCCGAAGATCAGGTTGGAAACGAAATCCTGAAATATCCGGCAGCACTGAGCATTAGCTATACCAGCAGTATGGAAGCCCAGCTTGACAGAATGCTTGGCTCGTTGGGAACTGTTATCGTGGTTCTGATCATTTCTGCGGGAATGCTTGCTTTTGTAGTTCTGTATAATCTGAACAACATCAACATTACAGAACGCCAGAGAGAACTTGCCACATTGAAAGTCCTTGGCTTCTACGATAATGAAGTTTCGGCTTATGTGTACAGAGAGAATATTATTCTTACTTTCATAGGAGTACTTGCAGGTGCGGTATTTGGAATCTTCCTGCATCGGTATATCATCCTTACGGTAGAAGTAGATGCGGTAATGTTCGGACGAAATATCAAACCTCTCAGTTTCCTGTACAGTGGATTGCTGACAGTAGGATTCTCCATGATCGTCAATCTGTTCATGCATCAGAAGCTGAAGAAGATTGATATGGTAGAATCGCTGAAGAGTGTGGAGTGATTAGTCAGGCGGATGATTTTACTTTTGGCTTCTATGTCTCGGGATAGTGATGTGTGAACAGTAACGTATGCCCAACAAATTTGTGAAATCCCATGAAACATTCTTGACAAAAAAAGTTTTTTTCATTATAGTAGAGTCCAGAAAAAGGCTGTGAAAAAGAGGAGTAGGCGGGGATGCATCACAGAGAGGGAAGCTTATAAGCTGAGAGGTTTCCCGGGAGCGGAAGCGCTGAAGGTAGCTTTGGAGCCGGGAAGCTGAAGTGAGTGGTATGAGGAATATCGAGATTCATATACGCGCATGGTAGGCTTTCACGTATCCCGCGTTAAGGGAATGAGAGACAAACTAAGGTGGTACCGCGATCTATGTCGCCCTTTGCACGTATAATGCGTGCAGAGGGCTTTTTTCGTCAGCTGCTTTACAGCGGAGTAATCCGTAGATACTTCAAATTACAGATAGAACATATAATATCAGGAGGACATTATGAGCAAAGAACTTGCAAAAACCTACGATCCTAAGGGAATCGAAGAGCGTCTTTACACAAAATGGATGGACAATGGCTATTTTCATGCAAAAGTAAATCCGGACAAGAAACCGTTTACGATTGTTATGCCGCCGCCAAACGTAACCGGCCAGCTTCACATGGGACATGCGTTGGATGAAACAATGCAGGATATCCTGATCCGTTTCAAGAGAATGCAGGGATATGAAGCATTATGGCAGCCGGGAACTGACCATGCAGCGATCGCTACAGAGGTTAAGGTTATCGACAAACTGAAAAAAGAAGGTATCGACAAACACGATATCGGCCGTGAGGAATTCTTAAAACATGCATGGGCATGGAAAGAAGAGTACGGCGGAAAGATCATCAATCAGTTAAAGAAACTGGGTGCTTCCGCAGACTGGGAGAGAGAACGTTTCACAATGGATGAGGGATGTTCCAAAGCCGTTCAGGAAGTATTTATCAAATTATATGAAAAAGGCTACATCTACAAAGGCTCCAGGATCATCAACTGGTGTCCGGTATGCCAGACTTCTATTTCTGATGCGGAGGTTGAGCATGAGGATCAGGACGGCTACTTCTGGCACATCAATTATCCGATCGTGGGAGAAGAGGGACGTTTCGTAGAGATCGCAACTACCCGTCCGGAAACTCTGCTGGGTGATACCGCTGTTGCTGTAAACCCGGAAGATGAGCGTTACAAAGATCTCATCGGCAAGATGCTGAAGCTGCCTCTGACAGACAGAGAGATCCCGGTGATCGCCGATGAATATGTAGACAAAGAATTCGGAACAGGATGTGTAAAGATCACACCTGCTCATGACCCTAACGACTTCGAGGTTGGACGCCGTCATAATCTGGAAGAGATCAACATCATGAACGATGATGCAACCATCAACGAGCTTGGCGGAAAATATGCCGGTATGGACCGTTACGAAGCACGTAAGGCAATGGTAGCAGACCTCGATGCCCTTGGACTTCTGGTAAAAGTAGTTCCGCACAACCACAGCGTTGGAACGCATGACCGCTGCGGTACAACGGTAGAGCCGATGATCAAACCACAGTGGTTCGTAAAGATGGACGAGATGGCAAAAGCTGCGATCAAAGCACTGGATGACGGCGATCTGAAATTCGTTCCGTCCCGTTTTGACAAGACATATCTTCACTGGCTTGAGAACATCCGTGACTGGTGTATTTCCAGACAGTTATGGTGGGGACACAGAATCCCGGCTTATTACTGTGATGACTGCGGTGAAGTAGTGGTAGCAAGAGAAATGCCTGAGAAATGCCCGAAATGTGGATGCACACATCTTCATCAGGACGAAGATACTCTGGATACCTGGTTTAGCTCTGCGTTATGGCCATTCTCCACACTTGGCTGGCCGGAAAAAACACCGGAACTGGAATACTTCTATCCGACAGACGTACTGGTTACAGGATATGACATCATCTTCTTCTGGGTTATCCGTATGGTATTCTCTGCACTGGAGCAGACAGATAAGGTTCCGTTCCATCATGTACTGATCCATGGTCTGGTACGTGACTCTCAGGGACGCAAGATGAGTAAGTCTCTTGGCAACGGTATCGATCCGCTGGAAGTTATCGACAAGTATGGTGCAGATGCGCTTCGTCTGACACTGATGACAGGTAATGCACCTGGAAACGATATGCGTTTCTACTGGGAAAAAGTAGAAAGCAGCCGTAACTTTGCAAACAAGATCTGGAATGCTTCCCGTTTCATTATGATGAACCTGGAAGGTAAGACAGTGACAGAACCGGAGAACTTAAAAGATCTCTGCGCAGAAGATAAATGGATTCTGTCTCACTTAAATACGGTGATCCGTGAAGCAACAGAGAATATGGAAAAATATGAGCTGGGTATCGCCGTACAGAAAGTTTATGACTTCCTGTGGGATGAACTCTGTGACTGGTACATCGAGATGGCAAAGGTTCGTCTGTGGAAAGCAGAGGAAGATCCGAAAGCTGCCAATGATGCACTCTGGACATTAAGAACAGCCCTGACGGAAGGCCTGAAACTTCTTCACCCGTATATGCCGTTTATCACAGAGGAAATCTACTGCACACTTCTTCCGGAGGAAGAGTCCATTATGATCTCCGACTGGCCGGTATACAGAGAAGAAAGAAACTTCCCGGATGCCGAGAAGGCAATCGAAGGCTTCAAAGAGGTTGTAAGAGGTATCCGTAATACCAGAACAGAAATGAATGTACCGAACAACCGCAAGACAAGTCTGCATATTGTTGCGAAAGATGCTGATACGGCAGCGATGTATGAAAGCAGCAAGAAATCCTTTGTAAATCTTGCATTTGCAAAAGAAATCCTTGTACAGACAGATAAGAGTGGAATCAGCGAGGATGCAGTTTCTGTAGTAGTTTCCAACGCAGTTGTATATATGCCATTAGAAGACCTGATCGACAAAGATAAAGAAATTGAGCGTCTGACAAAAGAAACAGAACGTCTCACAAAAGAAATCGCAAGATGTGAGGGTATGCTGAATAATCCGAACTTCGTAAACAAGGCACCTGCTGCCAAGGTTGATGCAGAGAAAGATAAACTTGCAAAATATAAAGAAATGATGGATAAGGTTAAAGGACAGTTAGAGCAGCTTAAGAAATAAGGGAGTGCTGATATGAAATTGTACAAAATTTGTAACAAAATCTCCCTTTTACTCCATGTGCTTGCCAGCGCTGTGGGATATTTTGTTATGGAGGCAATCTGCCGTCACTCGTTTATAGAAGCCTGGAATTATATGACCCAGAAACCGTTGGTTTTTGCATATAACACCGCTTTCATTTTTACCTCGTCACTGATCGTTTATCTGTTTCACAGGAGAGTGTTCTGGAGAATCCTGGTTACGTTATTCTGGCTGATACTTGCCATTATCAACGGCGTTCTTCTGCTGAACCGTGTTACACCTTTTACCGGACCGGATCTGCACCTGATCACAGATGCACTCAAGATTGCCAACAAATACCTGCCTGCTGCGGGTGTTGTGGCAGTCTGCATTCTGTTTGGAATTGTGGTCCTCCTGCTTTTGATCCTGCTGATCAGGGGTCCGAAGTATGAGAACAAGATTAAGTATCGTTACAATATCCCCCTGATCCTGCTGGCTGTTGCTTTTTTTGCAGGAAGTACACAGCTGGCACTGGAAAAGAGGGTGCTTTCCAATTATTTTGGAAATATTGCTTTTGCATATCAGGATTATGGATATCCTTATTGCCTGGCAACTACAATTTTTAATACTGGAATCAGCTGTCCGAGAGATTATTCTGAGGAAGAGATCAAGAGGATCGAGAAGACGGAAAAGAATCTTCCGGAAACACAGGAAGAAAAGCGGCCGAATATTATTTTCCTGCAGCTGGAATCATTCTTTGATCCTACGCTGGTAAATTACCTGAATATTTCTGAAGACCCGATCCCGAACTTCCGTAAACTGATGAAGGAGTATTCTTCCGGATATTATAAGGTTCCGTCTGTCGGTGCGGGAACTGCCAATACAGAGTTTGAAACCATCACCGGCATGAGTATGCATTATTTCGGACCCGGCGAATATCCATACAAGAGTATTCTGAAGGAAACTACCTGTGAGAGCGCACCGTATGTGCTGAAGAATCTGGGATATACCACTCATGCAGTTCATAACAATGAGGCAAACTTCTATGGCAGGAGATCCATTTTCCCCAACCTCGGATTTGACACTTTTACTTCAGAAGAGTATATGGCAAATGAAGATGACAAGAATCCGAATGGCTGGGTAAAGGATGAAGTCCTGACGGATGAAATCCTGAAATGTCTCGATTCCACAGAGGGCCCGGACTATGTATATACCATTTCTGTTCAGGGACATGGTGCATATCCTGACGAACAGATTCTGGAGGATCCGGAAATTACTGTTTCCGGTGCATCGACAGAGGCGGAAAATAACAAGTGGGAATACTATGTAAATGAAATCCATGAGATGGATAATTTCATAAAAGAGCTGACAGACAAGCTTGCAGATTATCCGGAGGATGTGGTTCTGGTTATGTATGGCGATCATCTTCCGACTATGGGACTGACTGTTGAGGATCTGGAGAATAAATATCTGTTTCAGACAGAATATGTAATGTGGGATAATTTTGGACTTCAGAAGAAGGATGAAAACCTTGCGGCATATCAGATGGCAGCAGAGGTTATGGATCGCGTGGGAATCCATGAGGGAACTATTTTCCGTTATCATCAGGCAAGAAGAAATACCAAGAATTATCAGGTGGATCTGGAAACCTTACAGTATGACCTGCTTTATGGTGAGCGTTATTCCTATGGCGGCGAAAGTCCTTATCTGCGAACTAGAATGCGTATGGGAATCTATGATGTGACGCTGGATTCTATTCAGTGTGTTTCAGAAGCTGATCATACATACTACATCAAGGGAACGGAATTTACGCCGTCCAGTGAGGTGAAGCTGAACGGAGAATGGTATGATACAGTCTATATCAATCCGACTACGCTGATGATCACGGGTACGGAGTTGAATGATTTCGACAGGCTGGCGGTGATCCAGCGAAGCAACAGCTCGACCAGAAAGCCGCTGAGCAAGAGTTATGACCGTTCCTGCTATGCACTTTATGCAAGTAATAAATGGAAATTGAGTGAAAGTACCAATACATCTGCGGATTAACCGGTAAACGGATTTTGTCGGATAAAATATTACGATTGGTACTGGACATCTTCCACCACTATTATATAATGTTAGAGTAGCTAGAAAAGTTACGGGGGTTACCCCGATATCTACGGATTGCTCCGCTGCTAAAGCAGCTCCCGCAATCCTGCAAACATTCGGAATCCGCAGATTTACTGCGTAAATCGCTGCTTCCTCATGTTTGGGCGGGTTCCAAGTTCAAAAGTCTTATCGTGCAGGTACGAACGACCTTTTGAGCTTTTGACCCTGGATATCTCAAATACATTATAGATGAGTGGTGGAATTTTTTATGAATTACGAAGAAGCAGTTGCTTATATTGATGAAACTCCGAAATTTACAAAGAAGAACAGTCTGGATCATACAAAGGAATGCCTGAGGAGACTTGGCAATCCTCAGAATAAATTTAAGGTGATCCATGTAGCGGGGACCAATGGAAAGGGAAGTACATGTGCATTCCTGACATCTATCCTGCGTGAAGCCGGATATTCCTGCGGACTGTTTACGTCCCCTCACCTGGTCGAGATCAATGAGAGATTTCAGATCAATGAGATAAATATTGACAATGATACATTTCTGAAAGCCTTTGAGAAGGTAAAGGCACTTTCTGATGAACTGGTTGCAGAGGGAAGCTATCATCCGACTTATTTTGAGATGCTGTTTCTGATGGGAATGTTGATCTTTGCAGAAGCAGGTGTGGATTACGTGGCTCTGGAAACAGGACTTGGCGGAAGGCTGGATGCGACCACGGCAGTGGAGAATCCGGTGGCATGTGTTATCACTTCGATCAGTCTGGATCATATGCAGTATCTGGGTGACACTGTGGCGAAGATCGCGGAAGAGAAAGCAGGGATTATCGTATCTGGTGTTCCGGTGATCTATGATGGTAACGATCCGGATGCGGCAGCAGTGATACGGGCAAAGGCCGAAGAACTGGGGAGTCCGGCTTATGAAGTAAGGAAATCTGATACGGAAATTATCAGAAATACTTCATCAGGCATTGATTTTTCATTTCAGAATGAGTATTATGGGGATACATTTTTCTCTATCCCGTTTATCGCAAAATATCAGGTGATGAACAGTGCGCTTGCATTAAAGACGATGGAAGTTCTGAAGAATGTACTTCCTGTATCTAAGGAAAAAGTCCGTGAGGGAATTTCCGGGACACGCTGGCAGGGAAGAATGGAAACAGTACTTCCGGGTGTGATCGTAGACGGAGCGCATAATGAGGACGGAGTGGAAAAATTTGTGGAGACAGCAGAGCATTTTCAGAAAGAATATCCGCTGACGCTGCTTTTCTCAGCAGTAGATGATAAAGATTACACGGATATGATACGTACAATCTGTGACAGGATTACCTTTCGTCATGTGGTTGTAACTTCTGTGGGCGGATACCGTGAAGTTCCGGCAGAGAGATTTGCGAAGCTTTTTGAAGAAGCAGGTGCAGAAGCTGTAGAAGCAGCAGAGAATACGGAGGCGGCATTTGCCAGAGCACTGGAAATAAAAGAGGATGACGGTATGCTGTTCTGTGTGGGTTCGCTGTATCTTGTCGGTGAGATTAAAGATGTGATCAGGAGAAATAAGAAATGATAGATTATGAAGAAGAACTGAAGAAATTTGAACCCTGTCTGGACGTAGCAGATGCGGAGGGAGCAATCTATGAAAGAGAGCTGACGGATATTCTGGATGTGCTTCAGGAGGTTCTCCGTGAGGCAAAGAGTGGCAGACGGGTGAAATAAGGAGAAACACATGAATTGTATGAATTGTGGAGCGTTCCTGATGGACAGGGATCTGGATTACTGTCCCAAATGCGGATGTAATGTACTGATTCAGAAGAAAGTGGATTATCTTTCCAGGCAGTATTACAATCAGGGGCTGGAGAAAGCCAGTGTCCGTGATCTCTCGGGTGCGATCAATTGTCTGAAGCAGAGTCTGATGTATGATAAGCACAATATCCAGGCGAGAAATCTTCTGGGACTTGTGTATTTTGAAACGGGTGAGGTAGTGGCTGCGCTCAGCGAATGGGTGATCAGCAAGAATCTGCAGCCCTCCAGAAATCTGGCATCAGAGTATATTAGTAAGCTGCAGGCAAATTCGAATAAGCTTGAGGCAATCAATGAAACAATCCGGAAATATAATGATGCGCTGAATCTCTGCAGAGAGGGGCATGAGGATATGGCAGCCATCAGACTGAAGAAGATCCTGACTCAGAATCCGAAGCTGATCAAGGGATATCATTTACTGGCACTGATTCAGATGAAGGAAGGGGAATATAACAAAGCCCGCCGTACACTAAGGAGAGCGGTGAGGATTGATAAAACAAATACGACTACGCTGAGATTCCTGAGTGAGATTGATGAACAGACTGGTGTGTCTACCCGACTGGAGAATAAGAAGAGAAGGTTTGGAGGTGGCAGTTCTGAGAAGAAAGATGCGGAAAGCTTTGGCGCGGATATGGTGATCCCGACGGCTGCATATAAGGAGAAAACAGGAGTTTCCCTGTTCTTTACACTGGTTGCCGGTTTTGCAGCCGGTCTTCTGGCATTTTATCTGCTGGCTGTCCCTGCCATACGCCAGAGTATTTACAGAGAGGCAAATCAGCAGATCGTTAAATACAGTGATGCCGTGTCGAGCCAGGGCGCAGAGCTGACGAAGGCACAAAGCCAGGTCCAGGAGTCTGATGATACTGTGGAGGCGGCTTCGAAACAGATTGAAGAAGAAAAGAAAAAAAGCAGCAGCTATCAGGCGCTGCTGGAGGCATATGCGGCATTGCAGCAGCAAAATACGGACGAGGCGGCTCTTAAAATACAGAATGTGTATGTAGATCAGCTCTCATCAGATATGAAAGGGATTTACAATACGATCTGCAGTGCTACAGGAACAACAGGAATCGAGGAAACGACAGAAGGAACATCGGGAGATACGTCTTCGGATGGAACGGACAGTACCGCCAGTGGAGAGAATACAGATTCAGCGGAAACAGCATCAGCATATGATGAAAGCAATGATGGCGGAGGAGATTACAGTGACAGTTCTTATGATGACGGCTCCTATGATGGTAGTTCCTATGGAGATGGTTCTTATGATGCAGCTTATACCGATAATTTTTATGATGACTCGGGAAATGAATGAATTATTCTGCCGGAAAAGATACAGAAGAGATACATGGGATTCATGTGTCTCTTTTTATATTCCGAGAGTACATTTCAGTAAAAAAAGGAGGTTTTTATATGGGAAACGGTTTTGAGATACAGGGAAATTGCCTGATCATTCATCTGCCGAAGGAGGTTGACCATATGGCAGCTGATGAAATACGAAGAGATTCAGATGAGATCATACGCAGAAAATATATTCGGACGATAACCTTTGACTTTTCTGAAACCATATTTATGGACAGCTCAGGAATTGGTCTGATCATGGGAAAATACCGTACAATGGGAATGCGCGGTGATTGTATACAGGCTGTGGGAGTTAACTCATATATAGAAAAACTGCTGCACCTTTCAGGAGTATATAAATTCGTGGAAATCTCTGGGAAAATCTGAGAAAGGGGGAAGAGAACATGAAGGAAAATACCAATGAAATGAAGCTGATATTTGACAGCAGGCCGGAGAATGAAGGACTTGCGAGGATTGCAGCAGCGGCTTTCTGTACACAATTAAATCCTACACTGGAGGAGGTGTCGGATCTGAAAACTGCAGTATCCGAAGCGGTAACAAACTGTATTATACATGCCTATGACGGGAAGGTGCAGAAAATCGAACTTTCTTGCAGGATACAGGAACAGACTCTGTTTGTGGATGTGATCGACTATGGAATCGGAATCAGCGATATTTCCAGAGCTATGGAGCCTCTTTTTACGACAAGGCCGGAACAGGAACGGTCGGGAATGGGATTTACATTTATGGAAGCATTTATGGATGAGGTAACTGTGGAATCTCAGACTGGAAAGGGAACTGTTGTTCATATGAAAAAAACAATCAGGAGGTAAGGATGGATCATACTCTTGCTCTGATCAGAAAATCACAACTGGGAGATAAAGAGGCAAGAGATACTGTATTTAAGGAGAATGCGGGACTGATATACAGCGCGGCAAAAAGATTTACCGGACGTGGAACAGAGATGGAGGATCTGGTACAGATTGGGAGCATTGGACTTCTCAAAGCAGTGGATCATTTTGATACTGCTTATGATGTGAGGTTTTCAACCTATGCAGTTCCGATGATAATAGGCGAAATCAGGCGTTATCTGAGAGATGAAGGAATGCTTAAGGTAAGCCGGAGTCTGAAAGAGAACTGTGTAAAAATTTATCGTGTGAGGGAAAGACTGGAGAAAGAACTGGGGAGGGAGCCTGTTTTGGAGGAAATTGCAAAAGAGGCAGAGCTTTCTGTGAAGGAAGTAGTGATGGCACTGGAATCAGGGGCAGAAGTGGAATCTTTGCATAAGATCATATATCAGGGGGATGGAACGGACATTTCTCTTATGGACAGGATGGAGGAAAAGAAAAACGGACAGGATGCGGCACTGAACAGGATTTTTCTTGATGAGATTTTGCAGAAGCTGGATGGAACAGAACGCTGCCTGATCTTTATGAGATATTTTAAAGATATGACGCAGACGGAAATAGCATCTGAACTGGGGATTTCGCAGGTTCAGGTTTCCAGAATGGAAAAAAGAATTCTGAAAGAACTGAAAAAACAGATATAGAGTAGCTGACGGAGATAACACAGAGTGTGCAGAAAGATATCCTGCACGCTCTGAAGAAGCACTCCGGCCAGTGCTGCGATCTGACAGTACATCACTTTTGCTGCATACGGTCAATATCTTCTATGATAGTTGTATTAACATCATTTTCATACAATCGCATTTGTATCTGCATAGGAGTCGGATCGGCAGTGATTTTCATATGGCCAAAGTGATTAAAGAAAAAAAGAACACCCAGACCGATTCCGACAGAATATGTGATCTCCAGAATGGTGAAATGGGAGGAAACCTGTCCTGTGACCTGTGTGTATATTTTTGCGAACAGGCTGCCTACATCTACATCATTATTAAATGTCATAATGGAAAAGCCTGCTCCGAAAAAAGCGGCAAGTCCGACGAAGATGATCTTGCACCATTGCCAGACAAGTCCTGGACCGGGTCTGTTCTTAAAAGTAATGATAAAGTTAGGTTCACCGATCGTTGTGATTTCGAGATCCGGTTCTTTTTTCTGGATCTCTGCGATCAGATCCATGGCAGACATGACGTAGCGCCCCGGTCTGTCAGGTGAAAGATTGACGACAGGCATAACCCGGAGCCGGTTCAGTATCCTGCTGTTGCTGCAGGAAAGCTTTGCAATATCCTGCAGGTAGATGTGTGGATGAGTTACCTGTATATTCTGATCCAGCTGCAAATAGAGAGTGTCGCTCATTTCGAATCATCCTTTCATTTTCGACCTGAAGATCAGACTTGCAAGATAAGAAAAAATCAGTGCTGCGGAAACTCCGACTGCACAGGCAGTGAAACCGCCCATAAAGAGACCAATCAGACCATTTTTATCAATTGCTTCTTTGGTTCCCTTCCACAGGATATTGCCGAATCCCGGCAGAGGAACAGCTGCACCTGCACCTGCGAATTCAACAAACGGCTGGTAAATGCCGACAGCACTTAGAACAGAACCGGCACAGACCAGAAGAACCATAATCCTGCCAGGCATCAGTTTAGTCCTGTCGAGAAGAATCTGGACAAGAGCACAGATCAGCCCGCCCGTCCAGAATGCATTGAAATAATCCATGAATACTACCTCCTGATGTCAGTGATTAACCGAATCAAGTAAGTCCCCTGCTTCAATTGCGAAAAGCAATAAGCAGTGGG
>CAVCYJ010000005.1:0-33791 GCA_963605995.1 Holdemanella biformis
GAAAACCTTGATTTTCCGGGCTTTGTAAGCATTTTCGTAAGAGAAATTATCTCTTTGAGAACTGCGGAGCGCGACGAGCGGCTTTGAGGCCGTACTTCTTACGTTCTTTCATACGTGGGTCACGAGTTAAGAATCCAGCAGCTTTCAGAACTGGTCTGTAGTCGTTGTCTGCCTGAAGAAGGGCTCTTGCAACACCATGTCTGATAGCACCAGCCTGTCCTGTATATCCACCGCCATGAACGTTAACTAAAACGTCGAATTTGCCTTCTGTCTCTGTTGCAGCTAAAGGCTGACGAACGATAACTTTCAGTGTATCTAATCCAAAATATTCATCGATATCTCTTTTATTGATTGTGATCTTACCGGTTCCAGGTACAAGATAAACTCTTGCGATTGATTTTTTTCTTCTTCCTGTTCCGTAGAATTTTGCGCTAGCCAATGTTTTCTACCTCCTAATTAAAATGTTAAAGCTTCTGGTTTCTGAGCTTCATGTTTGTGTTCCGGTCCTGCATATACGAAAAGTTTAGTGTACATACTTCTTCCTAAAGGTCCTTTTGGAAGCATACCTTTAACTGCGAGCTCAATAACTCTCTCAGGTTTCTTTGCTAACATTTCTTTTAATGTGGTTTCTCTCATTCCACCTACATAATCGGAGTGATTGTAGTAAATCTTCTGCTCTAATTTCTTACCTGTAACTTTGATCTTATCAGCGTTTACAACGATTACGTAATCACCTGTGTCTACGTGTGGTGTAAACTGTGGTTTATTCTTTCCTCTTAAAACGCTTGCTACTCCGGAAGCCAGACGGCCAAGAGTACATCCATCAGCGTCAACTACATACCATTTTCTTTCGATTTTATCTGGATTAGCCATATAAGTCTGCATGGTTTTACCTCCTGTTATTTATCAACGATAGTTTAATTAACCGCGGTATTTCCCGCGAAAATGTGTTATTGGAAACGCCGGTGCTAAAAAATGCGGAAATGTCCGAAACCGCTGATAAATACTTTCGCCTGGGCTATTGGCTTAAGCATTTCGCACTACGTCACATTTGGATATTATATTATAAGGGTTTGCTTCTGTCAATAGATTTTCTGTCGTTTTTTCAACTTTTTTCGTTACTCCCCCGTTTTTGTTTATCAGTCAAAAAATTCGATTCCCATCAGCGTCAGTCCCTGGGCCGGGGCTGTCGGACCTGCCATTTCGCGGTTGCAGGCTTCCAGGATCGTCTTTACCCTCTCCGGCGGGTACTGTCCGTTTCCTACTTTGATCAGAGTTCCTGAGATAATGCGGACCATGTTGTAGAGGAATCCAGTTCCTGTTACACGGATGGTTACGATATCTCCGTCACGCCATACGTCGATTCCTGTTACTGTACGTATTGTTGTTTTTACCTGCGCTTTTGCACCGCAGAATGATGCAAAATCATGCTGCCCGATCAGGTATGAGGTTGCCGCTTTCATCTTATCAACGTCCAGTTTGTAATGGTAAAAATATGTGTATAAACGCTCTGTCGGAACCGGGAATTTACGGTTCAGGATACGGTATTCATATGTTTTCTCGCTGTCGCAGTAGCGGGGATGGAAATCCGGTTCTACCTCTTCAGAAAGCTGAATGCGGATATCTTCCGGGAGACGCTGGTTCAGTGCATAGGAAATCTTTTCCCCGGGGATGCGTGTATTGGTGTCAAAGACTGCCACATTTCCCATTGCATGGACACCTGCGTCTGTACGGCTTGCGCCGATGGTTTCTATTTCCTCACCGAGAAGCCCGGACAACGTATCATTTAATACCCCCTGTACGGTAATCCCGTTTGGCTGTGTCTGCCAGCCGCAGTAGTTTGTGCCGTCATATGCAACTACAAGGCCAATTCTTTTCATCAGTTTTCCCTCCATGAAAAATCATAAAAATATGTCTGTGACATAAACAATATGCTGTAACCCACTCTTACCGGATTACAGCATATAATATATCGTAACTGTTCAGTACCTTCACAGTTACGAGTCAAAATCCATTAAAAATCAATAACTGTTCTATATTTTATCAGACCCCCACAATCCTGAAAATAACCGCGATCGCCAGATATCCCCACATCACCACATATGCGATATAGTCTCCCGACTGATAATGCAGTGGTTTCATCTGGGTTCTGTTATCGCCGCCGTGGTAGCATCTTGCTTCCATCGCCATCGCCAGATCGTTGGCCCTTCTAAATGCCGAGATAAATAACGGTACCAGAAGCGGAATCATATTCTTCGCTTTCTGGATCAGATTGCCGGTCTCGAAATCTGCGCCACGGGCAATCTGTGCTTTCATGATCTTGTCGGTTTCTTCCAGCAGGATCGGTATGAACCTTAATGCGATGGACATCATCATGGCAATCTCATGAATTGGTACATGAAGCTTATTCAATGGTCTGAGAAGTCGTTCCAGACCATCCGTGAGCTGATTTGGCGTCGTAGTCAGTGTCATGATCGAGGAACCGATGACAAGATAGGTCAGGCGGATTGCCATTCTTCCTGCCAGTTTCAGACCTTCTTCTGTTACGTGCAGGATTCCCCACTGCCAGAGGACTTTTCCCGGAGTCAGCAGGATATTAAAGATTACGGTGATCATAAGCAGCATTACGATTGCTTTCAGCCCCTTGAACATAAACTTCGGCGGAACCCTGGAGATTATGATCATAGCTGCCAGAAATAAAGTTGCTACTGCATATCCCGGAAATGTATGGAATACAAATACGGAGATGATAAATACCATTGTACCCACCAGTTTTGCTCTTGGGTCCATCTTGTGGAGAACAGAGTCGGCAGGATAATACTGTCCTAATGTAATGTCCCGGATCATGCTTCCTGTCCTCCCTCTTTATCTGCCGGTGCTGTTTCTTCTGACAGATCTTTTTCCATTTTGCTGACTAAAGTTTCTTTATCTGCTGATGCTGTTTCCGGTGATTCTTCTTTTAAATCCATCTGCTTCCCGGAATGTTTCAGTTTCGCAGACGCCGTCTTTTTAAGCACTTCCAGAATATTCTCTTTCGCTTCCTCAACCGTAGTCGCAGTCACATCCACATCCAGTCCCTTTTCTTTCAGCGCGTGCATGATATATGTGATCTGCGGCGCTGCAAGTCCCATGACTTCCAGTTCTCTGTAATGGGTAAATACAGCTTTCGGCGCATCGTCATATGCAATCTCTCCGTCATTGACCACGATGAGCCGCTGTGCATATTTCGCAATATCTTCCATGCTGTGAGATACAAGGATAATCGTGATTCCTCTCACCTTATGAAGCTCTGCGATCTGGTCAAGAATGTCATCGCGCCCTTTCGGATCAAGGCCCGCTGTCGGTTCATCAAGGATCAGAATCTTCGGGTTCATCGCCAGGACTCCCGCGATAGCAACTCGTTTCTTCTGTCCTCCGGAAAGCTCAAAAGGAGATTTGCTGTAGTTCTCTTCTTTAAAACCTACGTGCTCCAGCGCTTTCTTCGCTTCCACTTCCGCCTCTTCTCTCGATAAGCCCTGATTCATCGGTCCAAAGCAGACATCGGACAGCACATCATTCTCGAAAAGCTGATGCTCCGGATACTGGAACACCAGACCTACCTCACTTCGCAGTGCACGTCGGTCATATTTCTCACCCCAGATATCTTCTCCATTATAGGTAATGGTACCGGAAGTCGGCCGGATCAGCGCATTAAAATGCTGGATCAGTGTGGACTTTCCGCTTCCTGTATGTCCGATGATCCCGATAAACTGTCCATCCGGAATCGTAAGATTCACGTCCTTAAGCGCATGAATCTCATACGCAGTTCCCGGACTGTAGGTATAAGTTACGTTCTTTAATTCTATAGACATAAGGCATTCACCAGCTCCTCTGTAGTCAGTATTCCCTCCGGAATATCCACTCCGGCTTTATGAAGTTCGTGTGCCAGAAGCGTTACCTGCGGTACATCCAGTCTGTATTCCTTCAGAGTTTCCACCTGAGAAAAAATCTCCCTGGGTGTTCCCTGCATCACCACTTCTCCGCTGTCCATAACATAAACCCTGTCTGCACGTACAACCTCTTCCATATAGTGTGTAATCAGAATGACTGTTACTCCTTCCTGTCTGTTAAGGTCACTGACTGCCTCAAGAACTTCCTTTCGTCCATTCGGATCCAGCATGGCAGTTGGCTCGTCCAGGATGATGCACTTCGGGCGCATCGCCATGACACCTGCAATTGCAACCCTCTGCTTCTGTCCGCCGGAAAGTTTATTCGGAGAATGATAACGGTAGGATGTCATGCCTGTTTTTTTGAGGCTTTCATCTACACGCTCCCATATTTTCTCTGTAGGAACGCCCATATTCTCCGGTCCGAAACCTACGTCTTCTTCTACTACAGTTCCTATGATCTGATTGTCAGGATTCTGAAAAACCATGCCCGCTTTCTGGCGGACTTTCCATAATTCCGGCTCTTTAGACGTGTCAATCCCATCTACCCACAAGGTTCCTTCCGTCGGAAGCAAAAGTGCATTCAGATGCTTCGCAAGAGTAGATTTTCCGGAACCATTATGTCCCAGAACAGCCACGAATTGTCCGGCTTCAATGTCCAGGTTTACATCATTGACAGCACGCTGTGTATCCTGCACGTTGCCGTCTTCATCATACTTGAGATAGTCAAATCCCAGCTTGAACGCCTTGATAATTCCCATAATATTTTTTATCCTCGTATTTTGTATGTTCACTGTTTGCTTCACCGGAAAAGAATCCAGCCTGTAAACAGCAAATATTATTTTTTTCAGGCTTCTTCGGTAGCTGCCAGTCCGGTCAACTCCTCGATCAGCGCCCAGATTTCATCCCGTCCCTGCTTCGTCTCAGCGGAGAAAGGAATGATAATGCCATCTTTGCGCAGCTTCAGCCCTTCTTTGATTGCTTTGATATTCTTCTGAACCTGGCTTCGTTTGAGTTTGTCAAGCTTAGTCGCTATGATGATCGGCTCATAACCATTGTTCAGGATCCAGTCATACATCATCTTATCATTTGCAGACGGATCATGGCGGATGTCAATGAGAAGAAAAACTGCTTTGAGGTTTTTGGATGTATGGAGATACCGCTCGATCATCTTGCCCCATTTTTCCTTCTCTGACTGTGAAACCTTTGCGAACCCGTAGCCCGGAAGATCTACCAGATACATGGTTTCATTGATATTATAAAAGTTAATAGTCTGTGTTTTACCCGGCTGTGAGCTTGTTCTGGCAAGAGATTTCCGGTTCATCAGCCCATTGATCAGAGATGATTTTCCTACATTGGATTTTCCTGCAAATGCAACCTCCGGCCTGTTGGTATCCGGGAGTTTGCTGGTAACACCGCATACGATATCTAATGATACATTCTTAATAACCATTGATTTCCTCACTCTTTTTTCGCAACAAAGAGTCAATCGAAAGCTGACTGACTCTTAGTTATTTTATCATGATACAAGCGCTTTATTCAGTACTTCTTTCATGGAACTTACGAATGTAATGGTAAGTCCGTCTGTGATTTCCTTATCTAATTCCTGAATATCCGGCTTATTCTCTGCCGGTACTAATACTTCTCTGATCTTCGCATATTTTGCTGCAAGAAGTTTTTCTTTTAAGCCGCCGATCGGAAGGACTCTTCCTCTCAGTGTAATCTCACCGGTCATTGCAAGGTCTGCCCTTACCGGTTTCCTGATGATCGCGGAAAGGATTGCAGTTGCCATGGTAATACCCGCAGATGGTCCGTCTTTCGGCACTGCTCCTTCCGGAATATGCACATGAATATCGTTTTCCTGGAAAAATTCCGGTTCGACTTTGTATTCAGAAGCAATGGAACGGATATAAGTAATACCTGCCTGGGCAGACTCCTTCATCACATCTCCAAGCTGTCCGGTAAGCATCAGTTCACCCTTTCCGGGCATTACATTGACTTCGATCTGCAGGGTATCACCGCCGACCTGTGTCCATGCAAGACCACGGGAAATACCGATCTCATCTTTCTTATTTGCCATAAGATAGTTGAAATGTTCTTTTCCAAGAAAATCCGACAGATTCTTAGAAGTCACTGTGACTTTCTTCTTATCTTCTTCCATGATCATACGTGCGGTTTTTCTGCAGATCTGTCCGATGGTTCTCTCCAGATTTCGTACACCTGCTTCTTTTGTGTAATTATTGATGATCTTTTTAAGTGCCGCAGACTGAATTGTCAGCTTGCCTTTCTCGATTCCGTTCTCTTCCATCTGCTTCGGAATCAGATGTTCCTTTGCGATATGCTCTTTCTCATTCTCTGTATAACCTGCAATATCGATCAGTTCCATACGGTCGAGAAGAGGTCCCGGAATGCCCTGCACATCGTTCGCAGTCGCTATAAACAGTACTTCGGAAAGATTCTGCGGTACTTCTATATAATGATCCATAAATCTGCTGTTCTGCTCCGGATCAAGTACCTCCAGAAGTGCTGCTGAAGTATCCCCCTTATAATCACTGCTGGTCTTGTCAATCTCATCCAGAAGCATCAGCGGATTGCTTACTCCGGCCTGCTGTAACGCTGCAGTAATTCTGCCTGGCATTGCTCCTACATAAGTCTTTCTGTGCCCCCGGATTTCGGCTTCATCCCTCACTCCGCCCAGGCAGATACGCACATATTTCTTGTGCATAGCCTCTGCGATGGACCTGGCGATGGAGGTTTTACCTGTTCCCGGAGGGCCTACCAGACAAAGGATCGGACTCTTGCCCTTGTGTGTCAGCTTACGGACAGAAAGAAATTCCATTACACGCTCTTTCACATCCTTCAGTCCATAATGACCTTCCTGAAGCACTTTCCATGCTTCTTTCAGATCATCAGAATCTGTAGATTTCTTATCCCACGGAAGGGCCAGCATTGTCTCGATATAACCGCGAAGCACTGCATTCTCAGATACATTGCTGTTCGTATTCTTAAATCTCTCGATTTCTTTGCTGATTTTTTCTTTTACTTCGTCACTGGCCTGAAGCTCCTGAAGCTTCTTCTTAAACTCCTCTGCATCATCTGCAGTGTTGTCCTCACCCAGCTCCTCGCGGATCAGCTTGAGCTGTTCTCTGAGAATGTATTCTCTCTGGTTCTTATCGACTCTGGCTTTCACTTTTTTCTGAAGATCTCTGCCAATCTGCATAATCTCAATCTCGTTGCTTAAGATCGCACCCAGAACTTCATAGCGTTCTTCCAGTGTAAGTGCTTCCAGGATCTTCTGTTTATTCTGGTAAGACAGGGGAATATTTACAGCAATCTGCTCCACCAGTTCCTCTGTTGTCTCTATATTTAAAATCTGTGCTACCAGTTCTTTGCTGATTTTTCCACTCTCCATGCAATATCTGTGGAATAATTCCTTCAGACTTCGGTGCATAGCTTCCATAACCGGCTCCGGCATCTGCATATCGTCTTCATCTACCGGTATTATCTCGCTTGTAATAAACGGAAATTCCTGTTCGAATCTTACAAGTGTGGCACGTCCGGTTCCCTCTACAAGCACGCGCAGAAGATTCTGCGGAAGCTTCACAACCTGTTTGATATATGCAATAGTTCCTACCCTGTAAACACCGGCGAGATCCGGTGACTCTACTTCAGGATTAATCTGCGTTACCAGAAAAATCTTCTGGTCATGGAGCATGGCTGCTTCGATAGCTTTGACAGAACGTTCACGACTTACATCAAAATGAACGATCATCCCCGGGAGAATCGTTGTACCCCTGAGTGCAATTGATGGCAGCAGCATATTTTGATTTGTCATTTATTGTTCAGTCCCTTTCATCAGGCTGTTTCCGGTTTATCCTTCTTATGTGCCCTGGAAAATCTTCTGCTGCCGGCTGCTTTCGCCTGTACAGGACTCTCCCCGCGGACAATCTCCGGCTCACCGGTGCCTTCTACTACATCTTTGGTAATTGTGCACTTGCGGATGGTGTCATCTGACGGGATCCTGTACATCAGATCCATCAGAGAGCCCTCCATGATCGCACGAAGTCCTCTGGCTCCGGTCTTGCGTTCCAGAGATTTCTTTGCAACCAGCTGCAGTGCTTCGTCTTCGAAATCAAGCTCCACTCCATCCAGTTCAAATAATTTATGATACTGCCTGGTAAGTGAGTTCTTTGGCTCTTTCAGAATACTGATCAGTGCATTCTCATCCAGCGCATCCAGAGTTACGACTACCGGCACACGTCCGATAAACTCAGGGATCAGACCGAATTTGATAAAATCTTCCGGCATTACTTCCTTCAGAACCTCTCCGACATTTCTCTCTTCTTTGACAGAAACCTCCGCACCAAAACCGATGGACTTGGTGTCCTGTCTGGATTCAATGATTTTCTCGATTCCTTCAAAAGCACCGCCGCAGATAAACAGAATGTTTGTTGTATCGATCTGGATAAATTCCTGATGCGGATGCTTACGGCCGCCCTGTGGCGGAACGCTGGCTACTGTTCC
This sequence comes from Holdemanella biformis, assembly GCA_963605995.1. Lineage (GTDB taxonomy): Bacteria > Bacillota > Clostridia > Lachnospirales > Lachnospiraceae > Blautia_A. The sequence goes on from CAVCYJ010000005.1 coordinate 8,451, forward strand.
CTCAAGAATTTTCAGAAGTGCCTGCTGTACACCTTCTCCGGATACATCACGGGTAATAGATGCATTTTCAGATTTTCTTGTGATCTTGTCGATTTCATCAATATAAATGATTCCGTACTGTGCACGTTCAATATCATAATCTGCCGCCTGAATGATCTTAAGAAGAATGTTCTCAACATCCTCACCTACATATCCGGCCTCTGTCAGTGTTGTAGCATCTGCAATAGCAAATGGTACATTCAGAAGTCTGGCAAGTGTCTGAGCAAGCAGAGTCTTACCTGAACCGGTCGGTCCAAGCATCAGTATATTACTCTTCTGAAGCTCCACTTCAGAGTTTCCTGACGCGAGGATTCTCTTGTAATGATTATATACAGCAACAGAAAGAGCCTTCTTAGCCGCATCCTGTCCGATTACATAATCATCAAGAATTGCATGGATCTCTTCCGGTTTTAACAGATTAATATCAGAATTAATTATCTCATTATCATAAAGATTTAACTCTTCTTCCATGATTTCTGAGCAGATGCCGATGCACTCATCACATATAAATGCTTTTCCATCAGGACCTGCGATCAGCTTTCTTACCTGATCCTCTGTCTTCTGGCAAAAGGAGCATCTTACTTTTCCCTCTCTCATCTTTTCTGCCATGAATTTGTGTCTATCCTTTCTATCAATAATAGGCCGAATCCTGACTGCCGGATTCTCTGCCTGCTATATAATAAGACTCCTGTGATGATTCACAGGAGTCTTATCTTGCGCATTATTTATGCATGACTACACCGTCAATCAGTCCATATGCTTTTGCCTCTTCGGCAGTCATATAGTTGTCCCGGTCTGTATCACGCTCAACAACTTCTATTGGCTGACCGGTATTTGCAGCCAATAATTCATTTAAAGTTCTCTTGGTCTGTGCGATATGATCCGCCACGATCTGGATCTCTGTTGCCTGACCCTGTGCACCACCGGATGGCTGATGGATCATGATAGTGGAATGCGGAAGAGCAAATCTCTTGCCTTTCGCACCTCCTGCCAGAAGAAATGCCCCCATGCTGGCAGCCATTCCAAGGCAAATGGTCGAAACATCGCATTTAATATACTGCATGGTATCATAAATCGCCATGCCGGCTGTTACGGAACCGCCCGGGCTGTTGATATACAGCTGGATATCTTTACCAGGATCTTCTGCCTCCAGGAAAAGAAGCTGTGATACGATCAGTCCTGCACTCACATCATTTACTTCTTCGCCCAGAAAAATAATTCTGTCTTTCAGAAGCCTTGAATAGATGTCGTAGCTTCTCTCTCCCCTGCTTGTCTGTTCAATGACATAAGGTACTAAACTCATATAAACGCCTCCATTTTACGCGGCTGACTTTTTGGATTTATTAAACTTCTTTAGCAGCGTCAGCGATAACAGTAACTGCTTTCTGTACAGCCATGTCTTTCTTCATCTGCTCAAGTTCACGCTCTCCAAGTAATTCTTTTAACTTGTCAGCTTCCATTTTGTATGCTTCAGCCATCTTGGAAATCTCTTCATTTACTTCTTCCTCTGTTGGCTGGATATTCTCAACTTCTGCTACTTTCTCAAGAACCAGTCTTGTCTGGATTCTCTTTAATGCCTGTGGTTTCATGTCTTCCATCATTTTATCAGCTGTCATGCCTGTGAACTGGAAGTACTGATCCATGGATAATCCCTGAGACTGCATTCTTCTGCTGAAATCATCAAGCATCTGACGGCACTGTGTCTGAAGCATAGCATCCGGAATATCCATCTGTGCGTTTTCGATTGCTTTATCTACTGCTGCATCTTCTTTTGCACGTTTTGCTTCGTTTTCTTTTCTCTCTACGAGGTTTGTTTTAATGTGTTCTTTGTACTCTGTAAGTGTATCAAACTCAGAAACATCTTTTGCAAAATCGTCATCCAGCTCCGGAAGTTCTTTTGCTTCGATCTTCTTAACTGCACATTTGAAGATTGCTTCCTTGCCTGCAAGTTCTTTTGCCTGATATTCTTCCGGGAATGTAACTTTTACGTCTACATCATCGCCAACTTTAGCACCAACAAGCTGATCCTCGAATCCCGGGATAAATGTGTTGGAACCAAGTGTCAGAGGATATTCTGTAGCCTGTCCGCCGTCGAAAGGTACTCCGTCTACAGATCCTTCAAAGTCGATTGTTACAACATCCTGTAACTGAGCTCCGCGGTCTTCTACGTTGATTGTTCTGGAGTTCTTCTCCTGCTCTTTCTTGATCTCAGCATCTACGTCTTCGTCTGTTACGTTGATCTCAGTTTTCGGTACTTCTACACCTTTGTAGTCACCTAAGGTAACTTCCGGTTTTGTAGCTACTTCTGCTGTGAAGATGAGAGCTTTTCCCGGCTCAGCCTGTGTAATGTCGATTGTTGGCTGGGAAACGATCTCAAGGTCGCATTCTGCTAATGCTTTGCTGTAGTGTTCCGGGATCAGAGCGTTGACAGCGTCTTCAAGGAATACTCCTTTTCCGTACATCTGCTCGATCATTTTTCTTGGAGCTTTTCCTTTACGGAATCCAGGGATGGAAATTCTTCCTTTCGCTTTCTGATATGCGTTCTGCATAGCTTTCTCTAAATCTTCAGCGGCAACTTCGATAGTAAGTTTAGCCATGTTTTTTTCCATTTTTTCCACCTGTAAACTCATGTTACATGTTCCTCCTTAATTTTCAGGTTATATTTTGCGACTGGTTTTTCAGCTGCGTTATTTCATTCACAGTTTTTACCTATTTCTATATATTCAAGTCTAAGCTCCGCTCCCACTGTTTCATTTTTTCGTAGAAGCGGGAGACCTCTCTATAACTTACATATATATTTACAGTCATTGTAGCAGTATATCACAAAAAACTGAAAAGTGCTAGTAGTTTTTCGCAGAAAATTCGCATAAAGTTCGCGGAAATAAAAGGATTCCGGGATGTTTTGCAGCAGATGTCATCGTTTATATACGATTGACTCTGCGATTTCGTCTGCTTTTTGTCTGCTTTCAAGCTGTTCGATAATGGAAAGTGCGAAATCTACAGCTGTTCCGAGACCCCGGCTGGTGGTTATGTTTTCGTCAATTACTACGCTGTCTTCGCTGGTCTGGGCGCCGTCTTTGGCGATGACTTCCATGAAGGATGGGTAGGATGTGGCTTTTTTGCCTTTGAGAAAGCCGAGGCCAGAAAATACGCTTGGAGCTGCGCAGATAGCGGCGATTTTTTTGCCTTTGTTGTTGAAGTCAGTCAGGAGGTCGGTGAGGGGTTTGCAGCCTGCAAGGTATTTGGTTCCCGGCATTCCTCCCGGAAGGACGAGTATGTCGGCATCGGTGAAGTCGGTTTCAGCGAATGTGGTGTCGGTGAGCATGGTGATGCCGTGGGCTGTCTGGATCTGGGTGGTTTCTTTGATGGATACGGTTTTAATGTCGATTCCGGCGCGGCGGAGAAGGTCTACTACAGTTAAGCCTTCGATGTCTTCGAATCCGTCTGCGAGGAAGATGTATGCTTTTTTACTCATTTGGGGTGCCTCCTGGTTGTTTTATTTTGTAAGATTTTTATCTTGTTTTTCTGAAATGGATTATAGCATTTTTTCTCAGGAGTTACAATGTTTGTTTGGTTTTGAGCAGGGACGCGCGAAGCCCTCTGTCTTCCGGGGTTCAGTTTCGTGAGCCTAAGTAACTCTAAGGCCTGGGGAATCTGCTAAAAACATGGAAAAGAATGCAAAACTCGCTCCGTTGCAAACTTCGCCCAGACACGTTGCGATTCTTTTCCATAACGCAGATTCCCTAGACCTAAGAGTTACTAAGACTCGTCAAATTCACCCCAAAAGACAGAGGGCTTCGCACTGGTAGCTGGAAAAATGTTACTTTTACCATATTTCTGGTTTTAAATCGCCTGGTAATGGATTCGGATATGTTTCGCCGTTTAGGGTTTCTGTCAGTTCTTTTCTGGCTTCTTTTGCCAGCTCTGGATTTTGTAAAAAATCCAGGGCGGTGAGGGCCATGATTTTGGCAGCATAGAGCATTCCTTTATGTGCGATGGAGGATTTGCCCTGGGCTACTGCCTGCCAGGAATGGAGGGCGGTTCCTGCGGCGAATGTGGGGATGTTAAGGTGGACGGTTGGAACGATCCAGCTTACGTCTCCTACATCGGTAGAGTATTTGAGATCGCTGTACAGGTTTTGGCAGGCGATTGGTTCAAAGATTGGGGTTTTCATTGCCTCTGTGGCTTTTGGGCCAAAGTAGTCTCTGGCAATGGTTGGAAGTTGTTTTTTGTCCTGCTCTGAAAGGGCTTGCTGGAAGTTTCGGGCATAGGTATATTCCTGTTCGGTGTAGGTGATCGGGCCGATTTTTTCCAGATATGCGTTCATGTGATCTGCAAGGATTTTATTGGAAATCAGGTTGGAGTAGGCAGCTGCCTGGCGGATTTCCACGGTGGTTTCGGTCATGAGGGCGGCGCCTTTGGCGATATTGCAGACGCGGTTGTAGAGTTCTTTTACCTGAGTGATCTTCGGAGCGCGGATAGCGTAGAGAACCTGGGCTTTTGCCTGGACTACGTTTGGAGCGTCTCCACCTGTATCGGTGATGGCATAGTGGATTCTGGCTTCGTCTATCATGTGTTCACGCATGTAGTTTACTCCTATGTCCATCAGTTCTACTGCATCCAGTGCGGAGCGACCCAGTTCCGGGCACATGGAGGCATGGGCCGGGGTTCCGTGGAATGTAAAAAAGACTCTGAAGTTTGCCTTTGTGCTTCCATAGCATGCACGTCGTCCCTGCTCCGGGTGCCAGCAGAGGGCAAGGTCGCAGTCATTGAAATAGCCGTCACGTACAAGAAATGCTTTGCCGCCTGCGTTCTCTTCTGCAGGGCAGCCATAGTAGCGGATCGTACCTTTCAGGTTATGTTCTTTCACGAAGTCCTTTAATGCTATTACAGAGGCAAGGGTGCCTGTTCCGATAAGCTGGTGGCCGCAGCCGTGACCGCAATTGTCAGCACTTTTAATTGCATGCCTTTGTTCATCTTTGTCTTTAAATTCATTTACATTTGTTGTGCCTGATACAGTTTCCGCAGGCATCCTTTCCAGCACATCTGCTTTCTGTGAAAGTCCCGGCAAAGCATCAAACTCTCCGAGGAATCCTATAACCGGCTTTCCTGAACCATATTCTGCGATAAATGCAGTTTCTTCTCCTGCCAGATTTGCCCTGATGGAAAATCCTTCTTTCTTTAATGACTGTTGGAGTAATTCAGAGGATTTATATTCCCGAAATCGTGGCTCTGCAAATTCCCAGATTTTGTTACTGATTTCAGCATAGTATCCTTTTTTGTTTTCAATTTTTTCTGATATTTCCTTTATATATTCATCTGTGTGTTTATCTTTCCGTTCCATTCTGTTTCCTGCTTTCTTTATCACCAATTTTTATATTTTATTATCTTTTCTTCTATGTTATTATGATATCAGAGACAAAGGTCAAAAACGTTCATATCTGCACGATAAGACGTTCGGACCCGGAATCCGCCAAACATGAGGAAGCAGCAGATCAGCGAATTCTGAATGTCTTATTATATCACAAAATAAAAGATTGACACATTTTATATCAATTCCGGAAAATAATGCAATTAAGACAGTCGTTACTGTTCACTGGTAATATCCCGCGAGGTGTTTTTTGTGAGCAATGCTCACAGAAAACCCGAGACATACCGCGCGAATTTATGCGTCTAGCATAAATTCTGTGCATCGCGAAGCGTGTTACTGGGCACGGAGTGAACAGTAACAGACAGTCCAGCAGAATGCAAAGGACAAAAAAGATATCTGCGGGCATGCTGACACAGGGCTTCACGCTCTGATGGGGCAGATCAGCTGCAATGTGTCACGAAATTGTTATCGTTCAATGGGGGAAATTAAATGGAAATAGAACGCAAATTTTTAATATCTGAAGAAAACCTGCCGGCAGATCTTGACTCTTATCCACATCATCGGCTGGAACAGGGCTATTTATCCACTGCACCGGTAGTGCGTATCCGCAAAGAGGATGACAGCTACTATCTCACCTACAAATCCAGTGGGCTTATGACCCGCGAGGAATATAATCTTCCACTTACAAAAGAATCCTATGAACACATGCGTCCAAAAGCCGATGGACTCCTCATTTCCAAAACCCGCTATCTTATTCCAGAAAAAAACGGGCTTACCATCGAATTAGATATATTTGATGCACCATATGAGGGACTTTATCTCGCTGAGGTGGAATTTGTTTCTGAAGAACAGGCACTCAGCTATCAGCCACCTGCATGGTTCGGAGAAGACGTTACCAATTCCGGTAAATACCATAACAGCCACCTGAGTCATGGATATTCGGTCTATCAAACAAGATCATAGAACAATCACGGCCAGCAAATACAGTTAAGTTACAGGAACGAACAGGAACAATTACAGCAATATGCTGCAAATTGTATAAATCAAAACACGCTCCAGAAAGGCAGGCGACATAAGTATGAAAAAAAGAAAGACACTGTTGACACCTCACACCATGCATATGGTATTTTCCACCGGACTGATTGCTTCGCTGATATTTTCCGGCACTGCAGTCTATGCTTCAGATGATCCAGGTGCTGCCTGGATTGATTCTGATATTCTGGGGAATGTAACTGCTGATACCGTAGTAAGCGAAAAAGATGATTTCGCTACTGCAGTAAATCAGGAATGGCTTTCCACCACCAGTATTCCCGACGGTTATTCCTCCTACAGTGCATTTGAAGAATGTGACGATCTTCTGAAAGAACGAAAGCAGGCCCTTATTGGAAATCCGGATATCCAGGATCATAACGAAGAACTGGTAACCGACCTTTATAGCCTTGCAACCGACTGGGACTCACGAAACGAGGCTGGAATTGATGCCCTGAAGCCCTATCTGGAAGCCATTGACAAGATCGAGACGTTAGATCAGCTGACTGACTATCTCTCAGATGATCCTTACAATCTTACAGGCTCTCATCTTTTTGATCTGTCAGTTTCTGTGGAAGCAGAGAATACCTCCAAATATTGCTTAGAGATTGATGAAATTCCTCTCCTCTATGAGTATCCCGATGATTTTCAGGAACTGTCCGATTATGGACAGCTAACAGACCAGCTTAATCGGGAAATTTCAGTATACATGCTCGGACGCCTTGGCTGGACTTCGGAAGATGCTAATGCATTTTATGATTCTGTTATTGATTTTGAACGCACCATCGCACCTTATAAGTACACGGAAGAAGAACTTACATCTCCGGATATCATCCAGAAGATCATCCATGAATACTCTTTTGACGAACTGATAGCGCAGGTATCCGTTTTTCCATTAGAGGAAATTCTCACTGCCAGCGGATGTCCAACAGATATTGTCTATAATGTAGGCAATCCCCGCACTCTTGAGCTTCTGGACAATATTTACACGGAAGAAAATCTGGAAAATATCAAGAATTATCTGTATCTTAATACTCTGCTCTACTGCCCTGCCAAATTTGACCAGGATGCCTACAACTTTGTAACAGATACAAACAACGAAATCTATGGGATAACCGGTAAACTCAGCCTTGAAGATTACGGATATGAAGCGGTAAATACGAATCTTCCTTATGTGCTCGATTATCTGTATATAGACGAATGGTGCACAGAAGAAACCCGCAGCAGTGTGCTGGAAATGGCAGCTGAATTCAGAGATTATTTTATAACACTTATGGAAAATGAAGACTGGATTTCCGAGGATACCCGTAAAGAAGCCATTGCCAAACTTAATACCCTGCAAATAAAGGCCATTTATCCTGAGAAACGCTATGATTACAGTGATCTTTCTCTGCATGACCTTGTAGAAAACGGTACTTACTTCGAGGCAATACAGCGTATTGAACAATATGAACAGGATCTGATCATAGAACGTATAAAAGCGGATGTGGATCCGGAATACTGGAATATGCAGACAAGTACCTACAATGCTTATTATACCGCTTTCACCAATTCTGTGGTAATCCTTGCCGGATGTATGGTTCCTCCCTGTTACAGCGATGACATGTCTTTTGAGGAAAAAATGGCTGCATATACTACTTTCGGACACGAGATCACCCATGCCTTTGATACTTCCGGTGCGCAATTTGACAAGGATGGTAACCTGAACATGTGGTGGACGGATGAAGATTATGCCAGCTTCCAGGAGCGCGCAGACACTATCGTCTCCTATCTGGATCGCATCACTCCTGAAGGAAGTTCGGAAGCAGTTAATGGAACCCTCGTTCAGGGCGAAATGATTGCAGATCTTGGTGGACTGAAAGCAGCCCTTGATATTGCCAAAGATTATCCGGATTTCGATTACGATAAATTTTTCCGTGCATATGCCATGCAGTGGAGAGAACTTTACTCGGAAGAAATTCGTCAGCAGATCATGGCAACAGACGCGCATCCACTGAATTATCTCAGAGTTAATGTTGCACTCCAACAGTTCCAGGAATTCTATGATACCTATGGAATTGAACCTGGGGATGGTATGTATCTTGCCCCTGAAGAACGGCTTAGTGTCTGGTAAAGAGAAGAACGGCAGTGGCTACTCCTGAACTTTTATAAAAACGGCTCCGAACTATAATCTGTTTTGTATATCTACAGAATCATAGTTCGGAGCTTCTATTTTGTATTTTGACTTATAACTTTTTACCTTTTTCAGCGGCTCCGTTCAGAGCTTCGAAAACTGCACTTCTGAATCCATTCTGCTCCAGGATCCGTACACCTTCAATAGTAGTTCCTGCCGGGGAGCATACCATGTCTTTTAATTCACCTGGATGCATACCTGTCTCCAGTACCATTTTCGCACTTCCGAGTACAGACTGTGCAGCGAACTGATAAGCCTGTTTTCTTGGCATTCCCTGAGCTACTGCTGCGTCTGCCATCGCTTCTACGAACATGAACACATATGCCGGTGAACAACCACTTACAGCCCCTACAGCGTCCATCAGACGTTCCGGAACGACTTCTGTACGGCCGAAGCTGTTTGTGATCTCACAGATATGATCCAGTTCTTCTGCTGATACTTTCTCGTTGGCACATACACCTGTCATGCCTTCACCAACCTGAGCAGGAGTATTTGGCATCATTCTTACTACTTTCAGAGGTTGTCCACATTTCTCCTCCAGCCAGGTAAGGGTTTTCCCTGGTGCAATGCCTATGACTGTGTGTTCCGGTGTCAGTTCTTCTTTGACTTCGTTCAGTACTTCCTCATAAAACTGCGGCTTCACTGCCAGGAAAACCAGTTTTGTACTTTTTACTACTTCACGGTTATCCAGAGTGGTCACCACACCCAGTTTCTCTTTGCTTCGTTTACTTCCCTTTTCTGTAAGATTTGAAACAATGATCTCCTCTTTCTGATAGAGTCCTTTTTTCAGCATACCGCTGATCATTGCTGAACCCATATTTCCACATCCGATAAATCCGATTTTCATAAGCATACTCCTCTCATATAATTCCTGATGTAATATTGTCTGCTGCTTTTTCGCATATTATAGTACAATCCTTTAGCAAAGTAAAGTATTCCTTTTCTGTTCATGGATACTCACTCTCTTCCTGCTCGGACATCTGTTCACCATGTCTTACTCAATGCTGACAGGATGGTATGATTATTCCATCTGCAAAATGCTTGCAAGATCTACTGCGGCAATAACCGCTCTTCACGTGCTGATCAGCCTTATCATTGTCTTTTTTCTCCATGATGGCTCTCAGTTAACAAATTATCCCCGTCATAACAAACGGACAATCCTGCAGCGGGCAAGCGGACTCGTTATCATCTGTCTGCTCCATCTGCATGTCAAAGCTTTCAGCTTTATTGTAAGCGGTACAGCACTCTCTGTTTTCCACAAGCTTTCATCATCTTATAATAAACCGGGATCAGCAGCAAGCAGGCTCCGATCCATGCCATCGGACTGGCGATACACACCGATGTGTAGCCTATCGCTCCGGAAAGTCCTACCGTTGCGGCGATTCGCATAACCAGTTCAATCATACACGCTGCAAACGGTGCGCGGCCGTTCTGCATACTCTGAATGGAAGTACGGTATACTGCCAGAAGTCCCAGTATGAAGTAACATGGAGCTACAACCGTCAGGTACATATCTGAATAATGGTAGATTTCTTTTGAAGGATCTGTAAGGAACATCCTTACGATCGGATGTCTGAGCAGCAGGATTCCGATACACATGAGCAGATTGAATATTTCTGTCTGAAGCAGGCAGGCGCGTACTCCCTGACGGATGCGGTCTCTTCTGCCGGCTCCGAAGTTCTGTGCTACGTAGTTGGAAATTGCTGTCATCATTGCATTATTTACCAGTACAGAGAGCTGATCTGCCTTGGATGCAGCAGTGTATCCTGCGACTGCCGCAGTACCCAGTGAGTTTACGACTGTCTGCATGGCAAGCTGTCCGATGCACATGACAGACATCTGGAATCCCATTGGAAATCCGGTCTTTAGATGCAGGATTGCTGTCTCCTTTAAATCTGTAAAATCTTCTCTGCGCAGATGCAGAACCGGAAAATTCTTCAATCCTGTTACCAGACTCAGAACTGCCGACAGAAACTGTGACAAAATAGTTGCCCATGCAGCACCTGCTACCCCCATATGTAACGGTACAATGAACAGGATATCAAGGAAGATATTCAGTATTGATGAAAACACCAGGAAATACAGCGGTGTCCTGCTGTCTCCCAGCGCACGGAGCATATTTGAGATCATATTGTAGAAAACTGTAGCACCCGTGCCAAGTAAAACCACAAACATATAATCATATGCTTCGCCTGAAATATCAGCAGGAATCTGCATCCAGCGCAGGATCTGATGAGAAAGCAGGCAGCAGATCAATGTCAGGACCACTGTAAATGCAATACTCAGCAGCGTAGAAACCGCAACACTTTTGCGCATTCCTTTTTCATCTTTTGCCCCACATTTCTGTCCAAGACAGATACCGAAACCTCCTGTGAATCCATTGATAAAGCAGAACACAAAATAGATGATAATACTGGTAGAGCCTACCGCTGCCAGGGAATTCGCTCCCAGTGTTTTACCTACGATCACAGAATCCGCCAGTGTGTAAAAAAGCTGAAACAGATTTCCCAGGATTACAGGGATTGCAAACTTCAGCAGTGACCAGAACGGATTTCCTGTAGTCAGGTCCATTTCTTTTGATCTTGTCATGTTTCTTACTCCTCTCCTTGCACGATGTGCGTGTCAACGTTATAATTATCATTACATATAAGATAGAATCGGAGAATTGTAAAATGGCTATGCGTAAAATTCTGGTGGATGACACCAACCGCGAACTTTGTGAACATGGAACTGCCACGTTTCCCATGACTGTAAATCATGATGACCTCTGGGCTTTTGAGGGGAAAAGTGTTCCAATTCACTGGCATAATGACCTGGAGATCAGCGTTCCCAGAGAGGGGGAAGCAATTTATCAGGTTTATCGGAAAAGCTATACTGTCAGACCAGGGAACGCCCTTGTACTGAACCGAAATGTCCCGCACAGCTGCCATTCGCCCAATAACATCCATACCCGGTACAGTACCTTCCTGGTACGCCCGGATTTTCTGTACGGAGATTTGGGAAGTGATGTGGAGCGTAAATGTTTCCGCCCTTTTCTGTATAATTCGGCAGTTCCCTGCATCTTTCTTGGCAAAGAAAATTCCTGTGATCAGGAAATTCTGCGCCTGCTCGATCAGACAGAAGAACTTTACGATCAGAAATCCTACTGTTATGAATTAAGGATCAAAGGTCTTCTCTGCGAAGTATTCGGTCTGATCTTCAGCAGGCATCAGAAAGAATTCACGAAATTTGTTCCCGCCAGTCAGCTCGAACTGGAAAGGCTAGAGCAGATGCTGAATTACCTTAATACACATTTTGAATCCGTAGTTTCTCTGCAGGAACTGGCAGATCAGGTTCATCTGTCCAGAGAGGTCTGCTGCCGTCTGTTTAAAAAAATGACAGGCAAGACAGTTACCGGATATCTGGAAGAATACCGTGTCAACCGGAGTCTGTCACTGGTACAGAGCAGTCAGTACTCTATGATCCAGATTGCAGATATGACAGGATTCAGCAATGCCAGCCGGTTTGCTCAGGCATTCCGCAAACAGTTTGGCTGCAATCCCGGCGAATACAATTCTCTTAAGCGGCAGAATGTCTGAAGATAACTCCTCTTCTGCCACATGGCTAATTATATTCGAAGTCTGCCTGAAAGACGATTCCGGTATTGATTTACATGATACAGATATTGACTTTTTAACCGGGTCAAACAAGTCCCCCAGAGATTTCGCTTCTAAGAAAAAAATCCCCCTTTTACCAATCATTCATGACGCAAAACAGGGAATATTAATACCGAGTAAAAAGTTACAGTTTTTTTATGCATAAACTATCAAAAAGGTTGATAGGAGCTGCATAAAAAGAATGAACCCAAAAGCTAAAAGCGAAATACCTGGATTATAAAAAGGGCACTTGATTTTTCAGGTGCTCCATTGTCTAATCTACTTAGAAGATGACCGGAAGCATTCCGGTTGCCCTCGGTTAATTAAACGTTAAAAAGAAATTAAGCATCCAACTTTGGGCGGTGGGATGCTTATTTCTTTTTATGCTGGTCTATGTAAGTCAATGTCTTCAAGTTCTGACCAGTTATATGCTGTAAGCACGATGATCGGAATCTCATCTCCAGCCACTTTTCTGATCCTGCGCACTGTCTCAATCCCATTCATATCCGGATATCGTCCAGTCCGGACGCATTTCAATGCTCCGAAGCATCTTGCATACACTTCTGCAGGTATCTATATCATCCGGCCTTCCTGTACTCTCTGACACAGTGGATGATCGTACGGATCATCAACTTTGAATCGAGCGGCTTCGACAGATGTTCATTCATTCCGGCATTCTTAGCTGCAATCCGGTCTTCTGCAAAAGCACTGGCTGTTACTGCAATGATCGGGAGCTGTTTTGCATCAGGTCTTTCCATTGCACGGATCGCCCGGGTTGCTTCAAGTCCATTCATCACCGGCATCATAATATCCATCAAAATCGCATCAATCTCCTGCGGTGCGCTCTTTGCAAATGCTTTGACAGCCTCTTCACCATCCGCAGCCGGCACAACCTGTGCTCCGGCTTCTTCAAGCAGAAATTTTGCAATCTCCATATTCAGCTCATTGTCCTCTGCCAGAAGAATCTTCATTCCGCTTAAAGATGGCGATTCCGATTCTACATCAGATTCTGCCCTCCATTCTTCCGGTTCAGACTTATCAATTTCAAACGGGATCTTCACTTCAAAGGTTGTACCTTCGCCTTCTTTACTCTCTACTGTGATAGTGCCGTCCATCAACTCTGTGAGGTTTCTGGTAATCGCCATTCCAAGTCCTGTGCCTCCGTACTGTGAACGGGCTGATTCCGCTTCCTGGGTAAACGGTTCAAAGATATGTCCGGCAAATTCCTGCGACATACCGTATCCGGTATCACGACATTTAAACTCGATATTAACCGTATTCTCATCAACCGGAACTGTGCGCAGGCTAAGATATATTTTGCCATTGTCTCTGTTGTATTTGATCGCATTGGACAGAATATTCATAACAATCCGCTTCAGATGAACCGGGCTTCCTATTAATCTGCTGCATGATATGTCATAGCTTTCCCTTATAATTTCAATCCCACGGCTTTTCATCTGGCTACGTGCCATAGCATGACCACTTTTCGCCACTTCGATCAGGTCAAAAGGAATATGCTCCAACACAACCTTTCCGGATTCCAGCTTACTCATATCCAGTACTTCATTAACTATTTCAAGGAGGATCTGGACAGATTCTCTCTCACTTTTCCGGCATTCTTTCTGCTTTTCCCGGTCATCCGGATACTGCTCCGCAATATCCAGCATCCCCACAATACCATTAAGCGGAGTCCGGATATCATGACTCATACGCAAAAGGAACTGACTCTTGGTGCGGTTTGCTTTTTGCGCTTCTATACGAAGCTGTTCATTTCTGACCTCATCATCAATACTTTTAGCCAAAATGATGCCACGGACAGACTCTTCTGTACATTCTGTGCAGATAGCCTTTGTTTCTATCCAGTGCAGCTCTCCATCACCCTCTCTTTGTCTGTATCTGAGAGAGATTTCTGTCTGTCCTTTTCTGAAAGCGGCTGTCATCTTCTTCTGGTCGAATAGATCAGTAAGAGCTCTTGCCTGTTGTTCATCAGGAACAGCCTCTGCACTTACCCTGACAAATTCATCAAGTTTTCCACTGTCTTCTGCCGTTTTACCGGAGGTTGAAGTATATCCTATCATTTGATATCTGTTATTCAGATAGTCTGCTTCGACCGCCAGCGGATATTCTACACCCATAGCAACTGAATACATCTGCACCTGATGTTCAAGCTCCCTCTCTTCCTCCATCTTCCGGACATCACCTTCCAGCTTTCTCTGCTTTCGTTCATTCAAAAGCCTGTTATGTCTGAAAAACAGATGGACAACAAATGCCATTGCTACAAAAAACAGAACACTGGGTGCACATTTCATGAAAACACTTTTTTTGTCATACCATCCATCCGCAGGAGCAATTTCAAATTCCCACTCACAATCTCCGACCTCAAACTGATAGGAAACAGCATCCTCCGGCAGCTCTGCGCCTGAATTATAAACCTCCACACAGCTCTGATCCTGATGAGATACCGTCTTTAAAATTCTGTAGTTATAGCCAAAATCCGAAAGGGTGTCTATGGTATCCGAAAAAATATCCGGAACTTTGATCAATACAATAGAAAAGCCCCAGAAATTTTTCTCTCCATCGCTGTCAAGAAGATAGATTGGATTGCGGATCGCGATACCGGAACCGCCCTGCATCAGATCAAAAGGTCCCTGCATGATAACCACATCATTATCCCTTGCATAGCGACAGGAAATACCGCTCTCATCGTCTCTGTTAATTAAATCTCCCAAACCCTCTTCATTTCCCTCTGCCGGATATATTTCTGTCACTACTCCATCAGGAGCAAGCTGAATACTCTGGATATAATCCTCCATCATATTTTCAGCAATCGCACGAAATGCTTCCTCATTTATATTGCCATCACCGGCAATTACTGTCTGCTCCAGCGTATCTGTAATAGACAATCCTTTGTCCAGATTGGCAGTTAAATACCCCGAGTACATTTTTGCATATAATTCTGTATTGTCTCTGGAAGCTTCTATGCTGTTATGTATGATCGTTTTTGCCATTGATCCCGGCAAAGCGATTCCTGCCATGAGTATCAGAATCGGAATAATGAGTTCCTTCCTTATCTTTTTATTCATGCCAAACTCCTCCTGCCTGCTTGCCTGAGAATTGTAATTTTTCTTTCTGACATAGCTGTAACTCCTCCCCAAAATTCGATATGTAAAGTATAGCAAAAATACGATAAATTGTCATTATCTAAAAAGGTTCCCCCGAAAAAGATAACTGATACAAAAATTCACGTAAAAATCAACTTGATATCTGTTCTGTTTTGTTCTATACTGTACAGGTCTGTAACTTCCAGATGTGATTGACAGTTCGAGACCATCCTGTCACAAAATAAAACTAGGGACAACAAATGCAAACTATATTAACTGTTGTTGTGATTCTATTTCGGAGGTGGACAAACATGGAAAATGAAACATTTACTCAGGTCCGGAAGCTTACTACTTCCGGTATTGTAATGGCGCTTTATGTTATTATTTTATTTATGACACAGAGCTTTTCTTTCGGGGCTTATCAGATTCGCATTGCGACTTCCCTTTATGCCCTCTCTTATCTTTTTCCGTTCCTGGTTATCCCGCTTGGTCTCGCTAATTTCATCGCAAATATGATTGGAGGTTTCGGCATCATAGACATGGTCGGAGGCTGTATTGTCGGCATCGTAACATCCGGTGTCATCGTGCTGATCAGACGATTCCGTCTGCCACGTTTCATGATTTTTTTCCCGATCGTACTTGTACCGGGTCTTGGTGTAGCTCTCTGGCTGGCACCTATGGTCAATATGCCATATGCGGCGCTGGCACTGAGTCTGTGTATCGGTCAGAGTGTACCTGCTGTATGCGGCGTAGTGCTTTCCAGGGTACTGGAACCGATATTTTTCAAAGAAAGTTCTGCAGCAATAAGGAGTTAAACAAATGACTGGAAGAAACGAAAAAGAACTGGAAGGTGTAAGCCTTCTGGGAAATCAAAAAAATGTATACCGTGCAGATTATGCACCGGAAGTTCTGGAGACATTCCCGAACAAGCATCCGGAGAATGATTATTTTGTCAAATTTAACTGTCCGGAATTTACCAGCCTCTGCCCCAAAACCGGGCAGCCGGATTTTGCCACTGTTTATATCTCCTATGTTCCCGGAGAACGTATGGTAGAAAGCAAGTCTCTAAAACTGTATCTTTTCAGTTTCCGCAATCACGGTGATTTTCATGAAGACTGCGTGAATATCATCATGAAAGACCTGATTCGCCTGATGGATCCGAAATATATTGAGGTCTGGGGAAAATTTACTCCACGCGGCGGTATTTCCATTGATCCGTACTGCAACTACGGGAAAAAAGATACACTCTGGGAAAAGGTAGCCTTTGACCGCCTGACCCATCACGATATGTATCCGGAAAAGATTGACAATCGTTAGGAGGCAGCTTTCATGAATTCAGAGAAGAAAAATGCCATGGTCCTTTTCAGCGGCGGTGTAGACAGCACAACCTGCCTTGCTCTTGCCATCGAAAAATATGGTACAGAACACGTAATCCCGGTTTCTGTCTTTTATGGTCAGAAGCATTCGAAAGAAATCGAAGCTGCCGAAAAGATCCTGACTCACTATCATTTGAAAGGGCTTGAGCTTGACCTGTCCGTAATCTTTGCCGACAGCAACTGCTCTCTTCTTTCACATTCCACAGAAGAGATTCCGGAGGAGTCTTATGCAAAACAGTTAAAAGAAACAAACGGTACACCGGTTACAACCTATGTGCCTTTCAGAAACGGACTGTTTCTTTCTGCGGCGGCCAGTCTTGCACTGTCCAGAAACTGTGAAGTGATCTATTATGGCGCCCACAAAGATGATGCCGCCGGCAATGCCTATCCGGACTGCAGCGAAGCTTTCTTTAACAGTATCAATACAGCCATCTATGAGGGCAGCGGACACAGCGTCCGCGTGGAAGCTCCATTTATTGCAAAAAATAAAGCAGATGTCGTAAAAGAAGGCCTCCGTCTGCACGTTCCCTATGAACTGACCTGGAGCTGCTACGAGGGGCATGAACGTCCCTGTGGAAAATGCGGTACCTGTATTGACAGACGACTGGCATTTGAAACTAACGGTGTCAAAGATCCGGCACTGTAATATATCTGTACACCAGTAAGTCAGGCGGATATTCGCAATCCGCTTCGCTGCTTGCCTGATTCGGGTAATCCATCCGGAACAGTCAAAGAGAGTCCCGCCACATTGTCTCATTCCGGGGGCAATGTGGCGGGACTTTTGTCCTTATGTCATAACGAAATGTCAGTTCTTATTTATTCGTTTCATTCACACTCTCCAACGCCACCAGGAAATGTAACAGACGCTCCTGTCTGTACCCTTTGTAACACACTGCCGTCTCGTGCATCAATTGTGAGAAGCGGAACCCCAACGTGATCCATCGTAACGCTGTCCATAATCATTTCATCACTGCTATCCGCATAAGCCGGTTCCATAGAATTCCAGGTTCCATAGAAATCCCATACTGGGATCAGGCTTCCCTCTGTGTTGCTGTTGCCCTCCCGCACGCGCATATATCCAAGCTGGACTTTTGTTATCATCATCTCAACACTCTGTGCATCAATGGATGGATAACGGGTGAAACTTATGCCACCAACTGTCGGCAGACGGTTTTCCTGTTCTGTCATAATCTGCATGGTGATTGTTTTTTCAAAAATGTCTTTGATTTCATTAAATGGCAGAAGAAACAATGCTTCGTCCGAAGCATCTGATACCTCAATTGGATCACTGTGATTAAAACTCTGAAGTGTTCCGCCACAGAAAACCATCGTCAATGATTCATTATCCCATCCTTTGCACTGTGCTTCATGAAAATTATCGTCTTCATCTATCCAGGAACGGGATAATTCATCATATGGCAGATAAGAATTTCGTATATAATTAACAGGGATGCCATCAACCATTCTTTCAAAGAAAAATGTATCCTTATCCAGAGTGCAGTTTTCTTCTGTAAGTTCTTTTGATGCGCTGTCAAACAGATGCCATTCTCCGGAAACAATATTCTTTACATAATTTTCCGCATCTTCTTTCGTCATCTTCTGGTTTCCTGCTTTTATATAATTCTGTAAGCGTTCTGCTCTTTGTTCTTTCTCGTCCTGAGACAGATTTTCTTCTTTCACGTCATCAAACGAAGAATATTTTTCCCAAAGACTGAACGCTTCTACATCTTGAGTTGTACCGGTATATTGGTACGTCAGTCCATCCACCTCATATGTTTCTACCAATCCATCATCATTTTGTTTCAGCAGTTGCCCTTTTGCAAAAGTATCCAGTACTTTCTGTGGCTCTTCTTCAGAAATTGTGACTTTTTTTACATTTTTCAGGCATATGGCATCCACATCCGGTACTTCTACCGGTGCGTCGGCTGTCAGAGTAAATTCCATAGGATTCTCCTGATCTGTTCGCTCCGCAGATCTTAAATCGGACTGGATGGTTGTCTGGTAGGTTTCCGGGGCCTGTACCTGTTCAGCGACTGTTTGCTGAACTGTTTCTTTCTCTTTGTTTTCCTCTGTTTTTATGGCAGTTTTATCCTTTTCTTCTACAACAGCAGAATGGACAACCTTGTCGCATCCTGATATTGCAAAAAGATTCATACATAAAAAAGCTCCCACAAATATTTTTATTTTCTTCATTTCTTTCTCATCCTTTCGCATATGTAACTGAGCAGATAAAATATTTTCTTTGCTGCTTAATTTGATCAGTCAGATAAAATCATCTGCATTCGCTACGTTCCTGATTCATTAAAAAGGTACCCTCTTCTTATGAGAAAAGAGTACCATACTGTCTTTCCAATGTATTCATCAAGATGTAAACAAGTTGTAAATCCTTATCTTTTTTTATCAAATATCACTCTTACTTTTGTTCCCGCTCCAATCTGACTTGTGATGTCCAGTCTGCCTCCATGGACTTCTGCGATTTTGACACATAATGCAAGTCCAAGTCCTGCTCCGCCCTCCTGGCGGCTTCTGGATTTGTCTACCATGTAAAAAGCTTCTGTGATCTTCCCCAGTTCTTCCTGTGGGATTCCCCGGCCGTTGTCTGTGACCTCCAGAATTTTTTTACCCGATTCTTTATAAGCTTTTACAGTTATGCATCCTCCTGCTTCTGTAGCACGTAAAGCGTTGTCTATCAGATTTATGATCAGACTTTCCATTAACTCCTCATCCATCTTCAGAGAAAACTCTTCATATTCTGCCTGTAATCGTACCTGTCTCTGCGCTGCCTGTTCCGCTTCCAGTCGAACAACCTGTTCCAACACTTCTCCTATAGAGTGTGACTCCATTTTTACTGAATCATTTTGATGAAGTCCCAGAATCTGAAGCATTTTGCCGGAAAGCTTTTCAAGTCTTTTTCCCTCGCGGCTGATATGTTCCAGGGCATGGTCTTTCTGTTCATCATTTAGTTTTACGTGCCGCAGAGTGTCTGAATATCCGATAATCGAAGTAAGTGGTGTTTTCATTTCATGTGTAAGCGCTCCCATGAGCATTTCCTGCTTTTCGGCTACTTCCTGCAGTTTTTCCATCTGCAGTACGGTTCGTCTCATCATCAGGTAGATAAACAGACCCGCAATACAGAATACTGCCAGATAGATTCCCAGAAACCAACCTGCCGTCTGCTTCAGTTCCTTAAACATATCAGTAATATCACGGACAGAAAGTATTCCGTAACCCTCCGGATTTGTCAGCGGCACATACTGCAGGAGTAAATATTTGTGATTCAGTTTCTGGATTTTGTATTCATAAGGATCCGTTTTGTTATTTAAGCCGAGATTATCTATGCTGACAATATTATAATCTGTGCGGTTTACTACGGCTTCTTTGCTTTCAGAATTAATAAGAAGCATTTCCTCTCCACAGCATCTCAGAAATTGAAATTCCAGATAGGATTTCTTCCCTGTTTCGGACATCTGCTCATATTTACTGCTGTCCCAGAACTGTTCCAGGAGATTTTTTCCTGTTTCAAGCTGTCGTCCATAGGTTTCAGCTGCATTATTCAGGCTTCTTTTTCCTGTGACGTACAGACTCAGGACGCCGACTGGTATCAGAGAACACAGAAGTGTGATCAGCATAAGTGCTACTGTCCGTTTCCACAACTTCATAATAGTTAATCCTCCAGTCGATAGCCGAGTTTTGGAATTGTTTTTATTTCATCGTAGAGTTCCAGTTTCCTGCGGAGCTGGCTGATGTGGACGTCTACAGTTCTGCTCTCTCCCAGATATTCTTCACCCCAGACGCGTTTCAGTAATTCTTCTCTTCCAAGTGCAATATTTTTGTTTTGTAAGAGCAGGATGAAGAGATCATATTCCATTGGTTTCAGGTTTACGGAAATTCCGTCTTTCAAAACCTGGTGACTCTGGAGGTCTGCCTGAATATTTTTGATCGTAAGAATTTTTTTTGCACGACCGGTTCTTTCAAGGATTTTTTCGATCCGTACAAGAAGTTCCAGCATTTCAAATGGCTTTACCATATAGTCTTCTGCACCGAGTTTCAGACCTTTTACTTTGGATGCTACGTCATCTTTTGCAGTAAGATAAATCACCGGAAGATTCTTTGCCCGGAAGTCTTCCATCAGAGCAAAACCGTCTTTGCCGGGAAGCATGATGTCAACAACTGCAAGGTCTGCATCTTCGTTCCATAACAGCAGACGCTGGGCTTCTATTCCATCGTAGGCAGCTATTGTTTCATATCCGGCTACGGTCAGGTTCATGCATAATAATTCAGAAATCGCTCTGTCATCTTCGATTACCAGAATTTTGTTTTTCATTTTGAAATCACCTCGGTTAGTTATTATACTTGTATAAGCCATTACATTCATGTCAAAGATAAAATCATCCGCTTCGCTACTTGCTCATATAAAATTACCTCAAACTATATCATATAACATACCAGAACCTCCCTCTCATTCATTTTTGTTACTCTAAGTATAGCATACTATCTGGTAAAAATATCATAGGAATATTGCAAAAACGGAATTACTAAAATGAATTTTTAATTTTTTCAGGATAATCCATATACATATAGCAGGATAAAAATTTAAGTGTTTTTTCATGATTGCTGTATGGTGAAGCGTGATGTTTTCTGGTAAGATAGACATATAAAGCAGGTAATACACATGACCAGACTTGGACAGATGTTGATGGATGAAGGCATGGAACTTAAAGAAACCGAATCCATCAAAAAACTTATGAAAAATATGAACTGGACGATTGAGCAGGCAATGAATGTCCTGGAAGTTCCGGAGGATAAACGAGAGAAGTATCGTCGGACAATTATTTCAAATAATAATTAACTGATAAAAATACCGCCACATTGTCTCATTCCAAGGCAATGTGGCGGTATTTTTATCTTATCTGTATTGTAAACCTGGTTCCTATTGGTACTGCGTTGTCTGCAGGGCTTTCTTCCTCGTCATATACGTGGCCTGCTGATTCCTGGTAAACATCATCTGAGGAATCTTTATCCGTTTTTTCTTCAAATACCTGATGGGTTATATCATCTTTTACTTCATATAATTGTAGTGTGATTGCTTTTGCTTCCGGCGAAATTTCTTTGTAGCCGGTAATTTCAGGGTCTATGGTTTGTTGGAATGCAGTTTCTTCACCGTTTCTTCCTGTCTCCTGATAACAGATTTTATTTCCCTGATCGTCTGTTCCGATCAGATAATAATCACTGTCAATATCCACCATTCCATCATATGTTCCATAAATCGTACTTTCAAATGGATTCCATCTGAATTCTGTAAGATTCAGGATGTTGGAATCAAATTTAATATTCTGATCCAGATTTAAGTTCACGGTGTTTTTTTCCAGTTCTTCTTCTGATGTTGTGAGTTTAAATGTATAAGGTTCTGTGTTAGTCTGTATTTTCTGAATGTCTTCCCATGTATTGGCATCGGCCATACTTTGAACTCTATGTTTACAGTTCCCTCTGTGTTGATTTCCTCTCCGACCGTGAAATCTTCCACTGTTATCGGATTTTCTGACAGAGCATTGTTATTGACAGTTCTTACACCTAACCCCTGCTGGATTTCCTGACCGTTAATTCGTACTTTTGTATATAAGATTTTGTCTTCCGCTGTATCCTGACTATCAGAATATGCAACCCATAGATTTTTGCTGTCCATCACAATCTCATTCAGAGTTATGGTGATTCCGTCTCTTGAAATGCTCTTTCCTACAACATTTGTATAAGAATCGGTGTCACCATTCTCGATTCCCAGTGCCTGTCCGATCCAGGAGGTTACTCTCTGCAATGCTGCTTTTACGTCTTCCTGATATCTCAGTGTGCATCCGACCATGATAAGCAGTATAAGCCCGGCTGCCGCTATTTTCCAGCTTCTCTGTATCCGCGGGAAACGGTGCTGTTTTTTCCATGGTTCTGAAGCTTCGTAGATATATTTATCGTTCAGATCACCGATCAGTTCTAATGTTTTAAATCCTTTTTCCATATAAATGCTTCACCCTTTCCCATAATTTCTTTCTGCTTCGATAAAGGCTGGATTTGACTCTGCTTTCTGAGATTCCATGTCGGACTGAAATTTCGCTGATGCTGTCCATATACCAGTAGCGCCGGACGAAGATGTCACGGTCACACTTTTTCAGAGAGTCCAGAAATTTTTCAAGAATTTCGAGAATTTCTTTTCGCTGAATCTCATCATTTAAAGAGTATACGGCTATGTCTTCTATCTCTTCCAGTTCTTTACATAATTCTGATATGTGGTCTGCGGATCGCTTTGCAGCTTTTTTTCTGCGAAAACAGTCAATTGCCAGATTTCGGGTTATTTTTCCAAGAAAGGCCGACAGGATGGTTGGTTTTCCTGGGGGTATGGAGTTCCATGTTGCCAGCCATGTGTCGTTGACACATTCGTCGGAATCTTCCTTGTCATACAGGACATTCCATGCGATGCCAAAGCAGTACCTGCCATACTTTTGTTCAGTCATCTGTATGGCTTCCTCTGATCTGTCAAAATACAGATCAATGATTGCTGTATCTTCCACTTTTTTCACCTCATTTTTCTTTTATTTGGGCTTTCATAATATAAGACGGAATTTTAGGGTGTGAAGTTGCAGTTTTAATGAAAAATTTTAATACGGTTAAGGCATCATTTAATCTGGATTCTTATCTTGTCACCTATGACTGTCCATTCGTCATCAGATTCGTTGTATATGCCACTGTCCTCTGTTATATAATCCTCACTGTCTTCCGCATATGAATTATCATTCTGTTTTTTTTGAAGTATTATTGTAGTTGGTGCATCGGCGCCGCCGATAATGGCAGTTTCTATAGGTGTTGCGTCTTCTGTTGATCCGTCTGTATCTGACAACTCATAATCATCAATGTCTGCGTCTTGTATCTCTGCCGGTAAAGCATTTGATTTTATATAAAGCTGTAGTTCCAGATACTCACTGTCAATATCCGGAAGCTGCATCTTAGGATAAGTGGATGATTCACTGGCATCTAAGTCAAAAGAGTTCCAGAAATTTGTCTGAAAGTTCCAGTGATGACTGTTATATACTGCATCATCCGTTAATTCATATCGTACTTTGTTTCCTTTGCTGTCCGTTCCCCGTAATTCAATGAAATAGTTCTCGCTTAGTGTTTCCGGAATTTCTGCTGAAATAGTGCTTTGTAATTTATTTATGGAAAGCTCTTTCAATTTCACTTTCCCTCTGTTGTAGGAATGGAAATATTTTCGATGTTTTTATGAATGGTCTGTTTCATGATTTCTGTTCGGGAAATCGTAAAATCAAACTCAAATTCAGCTACAGATGTCATTTCCAGATCATCTTTAAAAGCGTTAAGTACAAGATGTACTTCTGGATTTTCTCCGAGATCTTTTGGAGTATAAAAACGGGTTTCCATTACATTGTCATATTCTTTTTTATAATACTCATCCATATCGGTACTCAACATATCTTCTTCCGAATATGGAAGATAATCTCCACTTGCATATACCTCAAGCTTCTGTCCGTTTATTGTAGTTTTTTCCTCATCAATTGAAATTCCTGCCATGCTGTCAAAAGATGTTTTATTTTCAGGAAGAGCAGGTTCCGCATGGATTTTTGCCAGCAGCATTCCCTCATCCAGCACAACTTCTTCTAATGTTGCAGTAATCCCATTATCTCTCTGAGAGGTGTTCAAGACTTCTGTATAGGTTTCGATTCCCTTACTGAGGCCCAATGTGTCTCCTATTGAAAGAGCAATATCCTTAATCGCGGCCTGCACTCTGGGATTGAAAAAAATAACAGAACCCAGGGTTATTATCGCACCTGCCACTGCGACTCTGCCCCAAAATCCTGGTATGCAGAGGCTTGTTTTTTCCTGCCATTCTTTCTCTGCTTCATAAATATATTTAGAATCAATGTTGCCAAATCCTCTCGAAAAATCAAATTTTTTCATAGGTCTCTGCTCTCCTTTTTGAGCAATTTCAACAATTTCTTTCTGCTTCTGTATAAATTCATTTTTACACTTGCCTCAGACATGGTATGTCTTTGTGCAATAGACGAAATTGAATCCAGAAACCAGTATCTTCTTACAAAAATATCTCTTTTGTCCGCTTCCATATTTTCAAGAAAATCATTGATTACTTTCATCAGTTCTTTTTCCGCCAACTGGTCTTCTACCGTATAGGTTACGCTTAACTGATCCATTTCTCCCAAAACATCTGTCATATGCATATCCGGCCGTCGGACTGCATATTTTTTTCGCAGTCTGTCAATGCTTATATTCCGCGTGATTTTTCCACAAAAATGCGACAGGACAGGGGGATGTTTCGGCGGAATCAATGACCATACCGAAAACCAGGTATCATTCAGACATTCTTCGGTATCTTCTCTGTTCGCCAGCAGATTCCATGCAATTTTGTAGCAGTAAGGATGATATTTATCGCTTAATGCCTTTATTGCATTCTCATCCCGGGCTTTAAACAGAGATATAATTTCATTATCCTTCATTTACAGGTTATCCTCCAGATTTTCTGTAGTATTTTTCTATTCATAATATATAACGTATAAAAAGATAAAAGGTAACATATAATTTTATTTTTTTAACCGAATCC
>CAVCYJ010000006.1:0-33216 GCA_963605995.1 Holdemanella biformis
AGTAAATACAAGGGATACAGCGATTTTATTTTCGTTTAACTGTCAAAGACAGGATATTTTTTGCAAGAAACCTCAGCAATGTGTTATACTGTTACTGTTATGTTAGTTGCTGTTCACATGCCACTATCCCGAGACATACAAGCCAAAATTCCATTGCCGCAGGCAATCCGGAATGAATTTTGGCCACGTTACTGTTATTTCAGTTTTCCATAAAAACAGGAGTATAAATATACCATGAAGAAAAAAAGAATTACCGCAGTCCTTCTGGCTCTGGGATTCAGCACAGTCACTGTCTTCTCCCAGTTTCCGGTTCCGGCTGCCGAAGAAACAACAGCAGACGATACCACAGAGGCTTCTGACGATACACAGGTACAGACCACAGACGCTTCTGCCGTTACTACCAATGCCATTGACGGATGGCCGCAGGCTTCTGATATCTCCTCCACTGCCGCAATCGTGATGGAGACTTCCACCAATACTGTCCTTTACTCCAAAAATGCCGATCAGCCACTCTATCCTGCCAGTGCAGTCAAGATCATGACATGTCTGGTTGCTCTCGAAAACAGCAGTCTGGACGAGCAGGTGACAATGACTGCCACCGGGGTATCCGGTGTTACCGACGGAGGAGCCAATATCTCCTCACAGCTTGACGAGGTTTTCACAATGGAGCAATGTCTGTATGCCATTATGCTTGCATCTGCCAATGATATCGCACTCCAGGTCGCAGAGCACATCGGCGGTTCCGTAGATGCCTTTGTACAGACGATGAATACCCGCGCACAGGAGCTTGGCTGTACGAATACTGTTTTTACCAATCCCACAGGTCTTCCTGATGAAAACCAGCATATAACTGCACATGATATGGCTCTGATCATGGAAACAGCTATGACAAATGAAACTTTCCGCACCATTGCAGCTACCACATCCTACACTCTGCCTGCCACTAATATGTCCGGCGGAGAACGCGTACTTACCAACAGCTTCTCTATGATCAACAATACCAGTGATGGCTATTATGAGGCATGTACAGGCGGAAAAGAAGGCTATACCGAGGCTTCCGGAAGCACGTTGGTATGCGAAGCATCCAAAAATGATATGAACCTTGTATGTGTCGTATTAAATGGCGCATCCGATGTTACAGATGATGAAGCTATCTCTCTCCTCAATTACGGATTTGACAACTTCTCTCCTCTGACTATTGAAGATACAGACTTCAACCGTATTTCGGGCGGTACAGTCATTACACCCAATGGTGCCACAGAAGCTAACCTGACTGTCGAGGATACCTCTTCTGACAGCCAGATCATCCGCCAGTATTACTTTGGCGGAGCTCCTGTAGGAACAGCAATTCTCGAAGATACAGAACAGGAAACAAACGAGGCAGCCGTCACAGGGCAGAAGAACATGGAAGCAGCGCAGAAATATTCTGCTTCTCATACAACCTCTCCATATTACATTATCGGTGCAGTCGGTGCAGCTTTTCTGCTCTTCTTTCTCTTCCTGATGATCAGAGTAATTAAATCCTGATAAGAATACCAAAAACGGGAATCACCATACGAAATAGTGATTCCCGCTTTTTATCTCTGTCCGGCATAAAAAGGCATAACCAGAAATGCCCAGCAGATAAATGGCGAAATTACAAAAAGTGCTGTAAATATTCTGTAAATCCATCCCCGCACTTTTCTGTTTCTGACTGTCACAGTGAGAATCCTGTTCCATCCCACAGTCACAAAATACATCAGAGGATACAGAGCCGATATAAGATATCTTCCCTGTGCCTGATTATCGTTATAGTAGACATAAATCATAAACAGCACCGTCGGAATAACGATTGCCAGGAGCATAACCAGGTGAAACATCCCCTGTTTATTCCACTTTTTTGAAATAACCTTTATCTTTATTTTCCATTTATCGGTATCTACCTTTTTCTTTTTTGTAAGATACATTCTCTTTCTGAGCCTGAACATCCCGGGTATCGAGAATGTACCGAAAATTCCTGCTGCAAAAAATATGATATATATCCTGCTGACTGTATAGGGCATATAAATTTCCATCAGTCCGAAGGTACCGATAAAGCTTACACATACCGTCACAACCCAATTATGATACCAGCCCGGATCCTGATACAGAAGAATATCCTTCCAGGTCCAGCCCAGCTTCTGTGGTGTCGGATAATTGGATGGTCTGTAATCCTTTAATGCATATTTTTCCGCGCAGGCTGCACATGCCTTTCTTCCGAGAATATCTCCATTATACAGAATACCATTGCGGACAAACCACCAGCCGCAGAGTCCCAGCGTCACTCCTGCAATGGCAAATCCTCTGCTGAAAAGAAATCTCAGTCTCTGCGCCGGTGCTTCATCTCTGCACAGTAAGACAGTCAGACAAAACAACAGAAAGCTGCACAGAATCCAGCCATATGCATTGTAATAGGACAATGCACAGAGTGCCATCCCCACTCCAAGAAGGATACAGTTTTTCCAGGTCCAGTCTTCTCTCAGGAAGGATGCCCACACATACAGAAGCAGTGCCGCAGCCAGCAGTGCCAGTGAATCTGTGTTCACATAGGTTCCCAGAAAAATCGCCTGGGGCATGAAGCCAGCCAGTGCCGTAAATAACCATCGTGCTTCTCCGGAATATTTCTCTTTGGGAAATAATTTTCCCGAAGCCTTCACCAGAAAATATACCGCCCCTGTGACAAAAAGTACATCTGCCATACGCGCTGCACGGAACATATAATTTCCCGGATTCCCAAACAGTCTCACGATCCGCATAAAGACTGCCGAAACCATATACGATACGACCGGATAATACGCATAGGAGATTCCCCAGGTAGCATTCCGCACCGCCTCATCATCTCCTCTTGGCAGTGCCCCATGATGAGTATAAATATAATTCGCAACCAGATACCTCATATGTTCGTCCGGTCCCGCATTGAATGGCTGAGTCATTGCCCATGCTGTCAGAAGAATAAACGCAAGAAGTACAAAAACGACAGTCATACCTTTTTCATTAATTTCTGTTCTCTTTTTCTTTAACATATCCTGATTCTCATTCATTATTATTCGCAGTCTCAGATTCTCTTCAGTGAGAAATCCTGGCTTTCCAGAGTAAGGTTCGGATTATAATAAGGATCTCCGTTCTTCAGGATTTCCGGCCATTTTTTTTCAAATATAGCAATTTCCCGGTTAAAGCGTGCAACCTTTTCCGGCGTATCCTCAAGCCCTCTGGACTTGGATTCATAATGATATAATTCCGCATATGGATTATATACGATCAGATAACCGGCCTGTCTCAGTTTCATACAGAAATCAATATCATTAAATGCAACAGCCAGTTCTTCTGAAAGACCGCCGACCGCATCAAAGGCTTTCCGCCTGACCATCATGCAGGCTGCTGTAACCGCACTGTAATCCTGTGCGCAGATAATCCTGTGGCAGTATCCTGTCGTACCTCTCTTCTGCATGACAAAGCAATGTCCCGCAATGCCGCCAAAGCCGATCACCACACCTGCATGCTGGATCGTATCATCCTCATAATAAAGTCTGGCTCCTACAGCTCCCACATCACTGCGCATGCAGTAGCCAAGCAGTTCCTCCAGGCAGTCCGGATTGATGATCTCCGTGTCATTATTCAAAAGCAGCAGATACTCTCCTTTTGCAAAAGATGCTCCGTAATTATTGATAGCTGAATAGTTGAAAACTCCATCCCAGTATACCATGTGTACTTTTGGATTCTCTTTCTCCAGTTTTTTATAATATTCAAAGGTTGCAGGATCTGTACTGTTATTCTCCACAATGATGTATTCGTAATTTTTGTAGGTAGAATTCTGTTCAATAGAGTCCATACATCTTTTCAGGTCATCAATATGATCTTTATTGGGAATGATCACAGAAATCAGCGGATCGTAGTCTCTGATAAATTTTGTCCTGTATAATCCCAGATATTCTCCCTTTGAAACCTCTGCCTTAATTCCAATTCTGTTATAATGTTCCTGTACTGCGCGTCTTCCCGCTTCAAAAGCATAAAGCTTACTCTCCGGATTTTCCGCCGTAGAATCCTCATGGCAGCGCCAATGATACAGGATTTTCGGAATATGGAAGATTTCTCCGTCCTTCACATTCTCCATACAGCGGAACACAAAATCATAATCCTGTGCTCCGTCAAATTCGCTCCTGAGTCCGCCTGTCTTCTCGATCACCTTTCGTGACACAACAAACAGATGACAGATATAATTCACAGTGCAGAGCAGATCCGGGTTATAATCCGGCTTGAAATGCGGCTGGAAGAATTTATGTCCGTCCATGGACATCTTATCCTCGTCTGTATAGATCACCAGAGTCTGCGGCCTGTCATTCAGAGCTTTGACACACTCAAACAGAGCATTCGGTGTCAGTTCATCATCATGGTCTGCAAATGCGATAAAATCGCCGGTTGCGATCTCTATGGCACTGTTCGTATTTTCCGAAATCTGAAGTGTCTCCTCATGGGAAACATATCTGATTCTCGGCTCATGTGCAGATAATTCTTTTAACAGTCCTGTCAGCGGAGACTGTGCACCGCTTCCGTCAGACAAGCATAGCTCCCAGTTGGAATAGGTCTGCTCCTGAAGAGATTCTACAAGTCTTCGCAGATACTTTTCCGGAGTCTTATACAGCGGTACTACAAAAGAAATCTTCGGATTATATCCGAACGTGGTTTTCTTCTGCTTCTCCAGTTCACTCTTGTCCGGCAGATGATGTCTGAGCCATTTCTGATAGGTCGGCGGACTCTGTCGGACATTTCTGATCTTTTTGACCACTTTTTCAGCAAGAGCTGTCACACCCTGGGATTTCCAGTAGCGGATACCTTTTTCTACATATTTATCTACTTTCTTTGCCAGAATGTCTGCCTTTCGGAGCGGAACTACATGTACTGTCTTTTTCTCTCCCGCACTGAATACTACATACAGGCATTTACCGGAAACATTGGAAATCTCGGAAAAGAATCCTGTCTTTCCGGGATCACAGGCTTCCTCAAACAGCTGATTTACATCTGCTCTGTCTGTTCTCTGGATTTCGGCTGTGACCGGATTTTTGTCCGCATCAAAAAGACGGATTGTTACAGGTTTCGGTGCAATAGCCCATCCTCTGATACGGACGGTCCCCTGCTCCACATTCTCCTCTTCAAAATAAACCTGCGGCCTGTCTCTTTTTTTGTCCAGTTCACGTGCCGTAACAGAAAACCAGGTCTGCTTCCTGTCCGGAAATCTCTCATAAATCACCAGCTTACGGTAACCGCTCAGATCTTCCGGAAGCTGAATTGTTGCAGTAATCTGTATGCCTTCCAGTTTCTCCGGATCTTTAAAGCGTTCCAGCGCACTTACATTTTCATTTTCTTTTACAGATACTTCCAGTTTCCTGTTATCAAGATAAACCTCCGGCTTTGCTTCTTTCGGCCAGTGTCCCTGAACGATATACCGTGTTCTGTCTGATAAATGAAATCTTTCCCTTACTACTTCATATATTTCCTTAGACATGTTAATCTCCATTTCTATCCAGCTTTCTCAGAGAGCAGTCCGTGTTGTTTAGCGTCAAGTTTGGGTTGTAATAAGGATCACCCTTTAACAGTTCCCGTTCCCATTTTCTGCGGAAACAGTTGACTTCTCTGGAAAAACGCAGCTGCTTCTCCGGTGTGTCTTCCATTCCTCTGGATTTGGATTCATAATGATACAGTTCCGCATACGGAGTAAATATGATCTTCTCTCCCTTACTTCTTACCTTCATGCAGAGATCTATATCATTAAATGCTACTTTTAGTTCTTCGTCAAATCCGTCCACTGCCTTGAAAACTGCAGACTTTATCATCATGCAGGCCGCTGTCACAGCACTGATCTCCTGTACACAGCACAGGCGTCCCATATAGCCTTCCGCATCACGTGGAAGTTTACATAAAATATGTGCTGCAACACCTCCAAGTCCGATCACTACACCTGCATGCTGAATGGTATCATCCGGATAATACAGCTTTGCACCTGTCATCCCTATCCCTTTTTGCTGGCAGTACTGAAGCATTTCTTCTATCCAGGAAGCAGTAATGATCTCCACATCATTGTTAAGAAACAGCAGATATTCTCCCTGTGCTTCTCTTACTGCAAAGTTGTTAATGGCAGAATAGTTAAATTCTTTTTTCCATGTGAGGATTCTGATATTCGGGAATCTGCTTTTCAATGTTTCATAATATATGAAAGTTTCTTTTTCCACACTATTGTTCTCTACAATGATGATCTCATAATTTTTCCAGGTTGTTTTCTCCTCTATGGAGGTGATACAGAGATCCAGATCATTAATATGATCCTTATTCGGAATAATAATAGAAACCATCGGTGTTCCCTGGATAGCCAGATGGCTTCTGTACCATCCGGGCTTATCCGTCTGCTCTGCAGATGCCTGAATCCCGGTCCTGCGGTAATGTTCCTCCAGTGCTTTCTTTCCGGCTTCTCCTGCTTTCTTTTTTTCATTCTGCGACAGCTGTTTTCCTGTATCCATCCTGTGGCAGAGTATTCTCGGAATGTGTATGATTTGCGCAGCCTGTTCACTGCATCTTAAAATCATATCAAAGTTCTGTGCACCGTCATACTCCGGTCTGAACCATCCGGTCTGTGTCAGGAGTTCTTTTCTGACTGCCCAGAACTGTCCGATATAATTATTCTCCCTCAATCTGAAGAGATTAAAGTCCGGTTTGAATTTCGGGTCATAATGATGCTTTTCATCTGTGCTGATCTGATCTTCATCCATATAGATCATATCTGCCTTCTTCTCAGTGACTGCCTTGACTGTCCAAAAAAGGGCATCGGGTGCAGGCACTGTTTCCTGATCTGCAAACAGGATATAATCCCCCATTGCCAGCTTCAGTGCCTCATTCATATTTCCGGAATCGCCTTTATTTTTCGTAAGCCTTTTGTAGGAAAGACGGATTTCTTTTTTATATTTCTTCCGCAGAAATTCTCCTGTCTCTTCTCCCTCACTGATATCCGCCAGACAAAGCTGCCAGTTTCCATAGGTCTGATCTATATATGCATTGATCACATTTTTCAGGCATTTTTCGTCTGTATCCGCCAGAACAATGACAATACTGATCAGTGGCGAATAAGAAAATATCGCATTCTTCTGTCTCTTCAGTTCTTTGCGGAAAGCTTCGTGATCCCTGAACCAGTCTGCATAATCCTGGTCACCGTCCTTAAGCTGAGAATTTTTTACATAACGCACAAATCTGGCGATTCCGTTTTCTTTTATATAAGCCCGGTTTTTCTGCCTGTTTTCCAGGGACAAGAGCTTCATCTGCCTGTAAATTCCTGTATTCTCTCTCTTTAGTTTCTTTACATTTACAGTATATGTTTTCCGTACATCCTGTCCCTGAAAACAAAGACAGATATTCTGGCTGTGTATATTCTCCAGATCTGCAGTGATGCTGAACCCGAGATTTCTCTTTTCTGCTTCTGAAATTCCCTTAACTTCTTCCACATCCGGACGTCTGTGCCTGGTAATAGTACACTCCACAACTTTTCCATCTGTATTCTGTACAGATATCTCATCTGAATCCATCTGATTTACTACCCAGCCCCTGATGGTCAGTATGTTTCCCTGAGTGATCTCTTCCTCGTCAATATAATATTCGATAAGACTTTCCGTACAGAAATCCCTTATCTCCTGAGATGAGGCTTCCCAGATTATTTCCTCTCCGCTGCCTGCGTGCAGGATAAGCTTTAAATGATCATATTCCTGTGCAAGCTTCAGAATCTCCGGGATTTCAACTGTAAAACCTGCATTTTTTGTTTCTGTCACTGTTTCTTTCAGATTATCAGCCACATCCGCTCTTTCATAGCGCGAAGGTTCAGGAAAGGAAAGCTCCTTCCCTGAACCATAAAGAGAAAAATCACATGTTGTTCCGTCTTTTGGTACTGCCCAGCCGGTAAGTGTCAGCGTATGATTTTCTTTATTACTGTATGTTTTTTTATCTACACTCCAAAGTATATTTCCCATATATCAATCCTTTATATTATCATTCACATACTGCTGTAAAGCGTACAGTTCCTTACCATAAAAGTTTATGAAGTAAACGGTTTCTTTTTTATGGCACGGTAAACCTTCCATGCTCTGCTGCTCTCCACCTGATCGGTCAGTGCCTTCTTCTGCGCAAGCTCCAGGCTCATCCGCTCCATTTCTCTTTTCTGTTCTGTATATATACTCCAGAATTTCTTTTCCACTGTCCGATGATCCAGAATCTCCATTTCCAGCTTCACAGACTTTGCATTTTCCGGAACCGTGTCTACAATGATCTGCGGGTCATCTCCCCCGAAATAGAACTCTCCGTGCTCTACTTCACATCCATCTGTATGAAATTCCACGGGGCTTCCATCTCTCCATGTCATCCTTACAATTCTGAGACCCTTTGCCATTTCTCCGGGATCAAGCCGAAGCATTACCGTATGCTCCGGAAGTTTAAACTCTGCCCGGACTTTTTTGTTTCTGAACGGATATCTCACAGAATCCGTTTCATTAAAGCTCCTTCCGTTGTCCCAGAATATCTGAAGATTCTCCATAGATTCCTGCTTCTTTTCCGCATAATAGTCTTCGACGTCTATCCGCCCGGGTGAGATCTCCGCATACATATTTCTCATTGCAGCATGTTTCCCCAGAATATACTGCTGAAAATTATGTTCCATGTCTATATAAACTTTTATATCACTGTCCGTGATACCTGCTTTTTCATAGAAATTTCTGTTCTTTAATACTTCCCGTTTATCATTCAGTTCCAGATAATAGAAAATCATGCGGTAAACCAGAAACTGTGACGGCACAGGAAATGTGAATGTCCACTCATAATCAATAACAGATACTTTGTCTCCGGACATGATAATATTCGCAGGAACGAAATCAATATTGGAAACTTCCGCACTCTTCAGATCAGAACGAAGCTCTACATCGCCAAATACATGAATAAATTCCGGTGTTTTCTCAAACGGCTTCTTTTCATGAATGTTCTTCACTTTCTGAATATAAGCAAAAAGCAATTTCTCCAGTTCCTCTGTCCTGCCTTCTTTCAGAAGGTGATCCAGCCTGTCCTCCAGTGTAATCCCTGTCAGATATTCCAGTTCCGCACTATTATCCTGCAATCTGCATCGATTAGCCTCAATTCCTTCTGCTTCATATGTTCCTGTCAGCTTTTCACACAGCTTTTCCAGCCTCTGTACATGCTCTGCCGCTTCCCTGTATACAGGTACTTTCTTTACAGTCAGTCCACTGTCATCGGTCTGACATATTTCTGTACGGACAGAAAACTTTCTGTCTCTCTCATTTGAGAATTTCACATATACCGGCTTCAGCTGTGGCTGTTTTTTTCCGATCACAAGCAGAAAAGAATTGGAAAACTGCGGATACAGGTCATTACTCAGAAGTGTGTGATACACCTGCGATTCCCGAAACAGCCCCAGCCGCAGTCTGTCGAAATTATAATCTCTCATATTCAGGTCTCCGCCGGCAGGAAGGTGCCTGTCTGAGTGAATCATCATTGGAAATTTGTAATCAGGATACGGATAATACCAGTCAGCTTTCAGATTTCCGGCATCCTGCAGGATCATATTAAATTCTTTTCTGGAAAATGTCTTTACACCTTTCGTATTCGGATAGCCCTGAATACCCTCGAACAGGGTTCCAAAGTGATCTTCTGTGCATCCTGCCCAGTATTTAAGTCCCAGCTTATTTTCAATGGCCAGGATAATCTTTCCGTCCGGTTTCAGATGTCCGGAAATAATTTTCAGAAGGTCTACATACGGGTTCTCACTCTGAATATAGGACTCTCCGTACTCAAATACGCCGATCAGGGTAATGTAATCATATTTCTCAGTCAGATTTTTCTCTATCTCCTGAAAGTTTCCTACAAGGATCTTCAGATTCTCCTGTTCCTTATGCCTGTATGCATTAATCTTACTTCTCTTCATAGACAGTTCAATACAGGTAACCTCTTTTGCCTTTTCGCAGAGGATGCCGGTGACAGCTCCGCATCCTGAACCAATCTCCAGCACCTTCTCCTCTCCTGTAAAAGGGAACCAGTTCAGTATATTCTCTCTGATATGAGAGAAATGGTAAAGGATTGGCCAGCTTTTCCGTTCACTGATCACTCTGTTAAATTTCTCCGGTGCATAGTCTCTGGCAATCGCAAGCATTTCATCCTCTATCGCACCGTCACTGTATAAATCCTGTCCGGGATAGCAGGTCGTATCCAGGACTACTTTTCCGATTTTTTCTTCCATATATATTCCTCGCGCTGATTTTATTTTTGCTACTGTTCACTTCGTGCCCGGCAGCACGCTTCGCAATGCACATGCGCCCTATTCCCCGCACCTGACTTCCACTCTGGAATCCATATCATAGAACCCCACTGTATTCTTGCCTGAAATCACGGTTATATTGCATGCATCATAAAGTCTGTGGAATACTGTAAAATCCCCGTTCTTATATCCGGTACATCCGAATGAAAGAAGATACTCTCCGCCCTGAAGATTCATATTCTGCGTAAAAGTCACAGTACATACATCACCCTTTCCTGAACGCTCTACCCTCGCATTCTCATACATGGTGTTTGTGCCTGTGATCTCTGTACCCTGGATATTCTTAAAGGTGTATGCCATGATCGGCTCCTGAATATCCTCATTGAAACGTACCTTCATGCGAATCCTGAATTCACTTCCCTTTTCAATAGTGTTGGAACACATTCCTCTGTCATCGATCACACGAAAATCTGTGATCTCTGCAATACGGTTTCCATATTCCAGCATATTGGGATTCACCTGAAATTCTCCCATATTCCCATTGTTTTCAGTCGGAAGCTGCCCGTTACCGGCTTCTTCGCTCTGCTTCACCGGACTCTGTCCTACCAGGAGCTGCTTGTACAGGTCTACCATCTGCTTCGGAGAACCCTCATCCAGCTTCACTCCCCTGTTCAGAAGCACAACCCTGTCACAGTACTTGGAAACACTGCTCAGGTCATGGCTTACAAACAGAATAGTCTTTCCCTGTTTCTTGAATTCCTCGAATTTATGGTAGCATTTTGCCTGGAAGAAAACGTCCCCAACAGATAACGCCTCGTCTACTACAAGGATTTCCGGATCAATATTGATCGCGACAGCAAAAGCCAGACGCACGAACATACCGCTGGAATATGTCTTTACAGGCTGATGGATAAAATCTCCGATGTCTGCAAACTCCAGGATATCCTTCAGTCTGGCATCTATCTCTTCTTTTGAAAAACCAATCATAGTTCCATTCAGGTACACATTCTCAAGACCCGAATATTCCATGTTAAACCCGGCTCCTAATTCCAGCAGTGCCGAAATCCTTCCGTCTACCTTTACCTCTCCGGCAGTAGGTGTCAGAACACCGGTAATGATTTTTAATATTGTGGATTTACCAGAACCATTTGTTCCGATAATACCCACGCATTCACCTTCATAGATATCAAAGTTTACATCATGCAGTGCATAATGCTCTTTATAAAGCTTTTTTCTGGTAAACCCCAGAGCTTCTTTGAGTCTGTCTGAGGGCTTATCATACAATTTATACATTTTGGTGAGATCCTTCACCTGAATTACTTTCTTGTTCTCCACGTTATTTCCTTTCTACAGAACATCTGCGAAATGAATACGCAGACGTTTAAATACCCAACTGCCGAATAAAAAGCACAGGATTGTAAATACCCAGAAATAAACGGTCCATCCTGCATGCTCCCAGAACCAGGTCTTCATCAGAAACGTGTCTCTGTATCCTGAAACAATATAGTACATCGGGTTCAGTTTCAGAATCTTCATGATGACCGGGTGTCCCACCAGAGGGGTATTCTCAACAATCCACATGATCGGAGTAAGCCATACCCCAACCTGCAGCACAATATTAATAATCTGTGTCAGATCTCTGAAAAAAATAACAATCGCGCTTGTCGCATAGGATAAGCCCAGAACCAGAATAAATACACATCCGCTGTAATAAATGATCTGAAGATAATAAAGATCCGGAAGCTTCCCGTAAGCGGCATACAAAATGATTGTAAATAATACGAAAAATGCATGTACAAACATGGCAGAAATAATCTTAACTACCGGAAGGACACTGATATTAAAGACTACTTTTTTTACCAGATAGTTATATTCCAGCAGAGAATTCGTTCCTCCGATCAGTGCATCCTGAAAAAAGAACCACGGCACAATACCAGCTACCAGATAAAGAACAAAAGGTACTCCCAGATCTCCGGTTCCCGAACGAAAGCCTACAGAGAATACAAACCAGTATACCAGGATCGTGATGACAGGCTGGATAAAAGCCCACACGATTCCCAGATAGGAGCCTGCATATCTTGTTTTAAAGTCATTCTTTGCCAGCTTTGCCACAAGCCGTCTGTTTTTATAAATATCCCTCGGTAAAGAAAAAATTGTACTCAATCTCTCGTTCTCCTATTTACGGTAATCTTTAAAGCTTCCCCATTTCGTATCCTTGTCTGAAAAGCTTAATTCCATTCCTTCCGGAACCGGCCATTCTACTCCGATATCAGGATCATTCCAGATCAGCCCGCCTTCATCATTCGGATGATAAAAATCAGAGCATTTATAAACAAACTCCGCATGCTCGGAAAGTACCAGAAATCCATGTGCAAATCCCTTTGGGATAAAGAACTGTTTTTTGTTCTCTGCCGAAAGTACAACGCCAAACCATTTTCCGTATGTTTCGGAACCTTCGCGAAGGTCAACTGCAACGTCAAATACTTCACCGTTTACTACACGTACCAGTTTATCCTGCGGATAGTTGATCTGGAAATGCAGACCACGGAGAACACCTTTGTGAGAGCTGGACTGATTATCCTGTACAAACTCCACATCAATCCCCGCTTCTTTGAAATCATTATAGTTATAGGTTTCCATAAAATATCCTCTGGCATCACCGAAAACTGTTGGTTCTACCACCTTTAAGCCTTTAATTCCGCCACATTCTGTTACTTTAATTTTTCCCATTATAATCTCCTCTCTTCTGGTCAGGTCATAATATAACCGGTAACTGTTCAGTATCTTCACAGTTACTGTTTTCTGTAAACTGTTATCTGCTGTATCTCCGCTCTTTTCGTACAAGTGCAATACATAAAATCAGCAGAAGCAGGAGCATTGCCGCTCCGATGATCAGCAGGACTTCCCTGAGCTGAAGCCTTCCCACGAAAGTCTGTGTCTCTCTGACATCATTCTCTGCCTCTGACTGTGTATTATCATTCTGAACTGTCTGGTTTCCATCTTCGTCAGTGGCAGCTGTTCCGGAAGTATTCTCCGGGACAGCTGCCGGCTCAGGTGTCGGTGTCACTTCCAAAGCTGTGACACTTCCAAGCAGATAATCACCGTAATAATAGCTGTCTGTCGTTTCATTGTTTTCCTGAGTTTCCTGAACAGTCAGATCATCCACCGTTACACCGGCCGGTGCGATAATTTCTCCGCCATTCACCTGCAGCTTTGTGAAATTCTGATATCCATAATTGAACAGTGCAGTGGAGTCTGCGCTGGAAATGGAAAGGTCTGAAGCCTTCATGGTTACTGCGATGTAAGTAATTCCATTTCTCTCAACTGCTGTCACAAGAGTGTTCCCCGCTTCACTGGTGTATCCTGTCTTGCCGCCAATACATCCATCATAATAATATCCGCTTTCAGGTGCAAGCAGCGGATGGTGCGTATGAAGAACTCTTGATTCGCTGTTCATATTTGTGGGTTTGATCGTATAGTCTGTGGTGCCGATGATCCTGCGGAACTTTTTGTTCTTCAGTCCCTCCCGCATGATCAGCGCCATATCATGGGCTGTAGAATAATGATTCTGATCCGGCAGTCCGCTGGCATTTGCAAAATGTGTGTTTGTGCATCCGATCTCTGCTGCCCGCTGGTTCATCATCTCTATGAAATTCTGCTCCGTACCGCCTACGTGCTCCGCAATCTGAGCCGCAACCTCATTGGCCGAACGGATAACCAGTGCATACAGGCATGCTCTCATGCTCATCACCTCGCCCACCTGCATTCCGATATTTCCTGAATCCCAGCTGATGTCACGGGTTCCTGTTTCCGTGAACACCACATCCTCCTTGAGCGAGCAGTTCTCTACCGCCAGAAGCAGAGTCATGATCTTTGTGATACTCGCAGGATAGCGGATATCATCTCCACCCTTGCTGTACAGAACCGTCCCTGTTTCTGCGTCTATCAATACCCCTGTTTCGGATGTGATCTCAGGGCCTGTCGGCCATCCCGGGATCTCATTTGTAGAAACAGATGCCGTGGATTCCACTGCTGTTGAAGCCGCATCCGCAGCTGAGCAGATCTGTACAGACGTCAGTGCGATCATTCCGGAAAACAGTGCGATCTTAAATAAATACTTCCATCTTTTCATAATAATCTGTCCTCTTAATCCATGTCAAAGCAGGTCAAGCGGATATCGCAATCCGCATTCGGTTAAAACCCATCGAAAGAAGCAATCGTATCTGTAATATACTTCACATCCTCCATATCAAGATTATAAAACAGAGGCAGTCTCAGCAGACGTTCACTTTCCTTCGTTGTATAAATATCCTCTCCTGAAAATCTGCCGAATTTCTGTCCGGCAGGTGCAGAATGAAGTGGTACATAATGGAATACACTGCAGATTCCCTTTTCTCTCAGATAAGCCAGCAGACGGGTTCTTACCTGAATGTCACGAACCTTCATGTAATACATATGTGCATTATGACTGCATTCTTCCGGTACATATGGCTGCTCTATCTTGCCTTCTGCCGCCAGATGTGCCAGGTTTCTGTGATAGTAATCATAAATCTGCATTCGTTTGTTGAAAATCTTCTCCCTTTCTTCCAGCTGGGCATACAAATATGCCGCATTCAGCTCACTCGGAAGATAAGAAGAACCATAATCCATCCAGCGGTACTTGTCTACCTGTCCGCGGAAAAACTTACTGCGGTCTGTCCCTTTCTCTCTCAGGATCTCTGCCTTATCCTGATATTCATCATTATTAAAGAGGATTGCTCCGCCCTCTCCCATAGTATAATTCTTAGTCTCATGGAAGCTGTAACAGCCGAAATCTCCGATCGTACCGAGAGCTCTGCCTTTATAATAAGCATCTACTCCCTGTGCGGCATCTTCAACAACTTTAAGATTATATTTTCGCGCAATATCCATGATAGTATCCATTTCGCAGGCAACCCCGGCATAATGAACCGGCACAATAGCTCTTGTTTTCTCTGTGACTGCCGCTTCGATCAGTTTCTCATCAATATTCATTGTGTCCGGCCTGATATCAACAAATACAATCTTCGCACCCTTCAGTACAAAAGCATCCGCAGTTGACACAAAGGTATAGGACGGCATGATCACTTCATCTCCCGGCTTAATCTCTGAAAGATGAGCAGCCATCTCCAGTGCATGGGTACAGGATGTGGTGAGCATTACATGCCTTACATTGAACCGTTCCTTCATCCATCCGGAACACCTCTTCGTATACTCTCCGTCTCCGCAGAGCATTCCACGCTCCACAGCATCACGGATATAATCAAATTCCTTACCTGTAAAAGCAGGTCTGTTAAAATCAATCATTTGCTTTCTTTTCCTTTTCGTATTCAGGTATCCGGTTTCTGTAGGCAACCTCTTTCCCTTCCGGATCCCTGATACTCATCTCATTAAAAAATTTTTCCGTTTCTCTCTCTAGTTTTTCTCTGGTATCGGCTTCTATATAATACAGTGCCAGATATGGATTCGGACCATATTCTATCACAGTTTCGCCTTCGTTATAAAAAATCCATGGCTTTACCACACAGTTTTCCTCCGCAAGACGGCGGGCAGCTTTCTGATCTGCGATCTGAAGCTGTCTTCCCTGGAAATAAAGCACTGCCCCGTATTTTTGCGGTGCATGGATATTGTGCCCTGCAAACATTACCGGTATCTTTTCTTTTTCATAGAGATAATCCAGCAGGAGTTCCTCGATCCGGAATCCGTAAACCATATCTGTCAGTTCATGTTCATAGCCAAAGAAACGTGCGGCAATTTCACACACCTGAATCCCGCTGCCCGGTTTCCAGAAAAACTGCATGGACAGAGCCCCCTCTGTCTGTCCGGTATACTCAATATATCTCTGCAGAATATCTGTGGCATCCTTCTCTACCTCCGCCAGAAAACGTGACGGATAAACATTACGCGTGCTGACAGGGAGCATTCCCTCCTCTGTCTCCGTTTTCTCGCGGTCTGCGATACTTATGACATTTACTCTGCCATCCATTACCCAGGTCATCATATTAAATTCACAGCCGCTATTATATTCTTCGATCAGAATCTCCTGACAGGCAGTAAACTCCGCTGTCTGTAATGCTTTTCTTCTGATTTCACTTCGGTCATGGATAATAAAGATTCCTCTTGAGCCGTATTTGTCAAAAGGCTTGCTGATCAGTGGATAGTGAAGTCCTGTCAGTCTTTTTTCTATTTCATTTTCCGAACCCTGCTTCAACATTTCTACAGAAATCTTACAAAACCCGGGAGTTGGAAGTCCAAGCTGTTTCAGGACTTCCCTGCATACGGATTTATCCCTGTACCAGGCAAGCTGTTCCGGCTTCAGATAACATGGCAGCCCTGCCTTATCTGCAATTTTCGTCATACATTCCAGAAGCAGATCCGAGAATGAGGTGATAATTCCGTCTACTTTCTCTTTCCTGCACATCTGCGCAATTGCGTCAATATCCGTCACAGGAATCGTGTAATCCTTATCTGCATATTTCCTTGCATCTCCATTCGGATACCCGTCACACACAATGGTCTCATAGCCTCTTTTTCCTGCTTCTCTGACCATTTCCGTAAATTCTCCAAGTGTACCCAGAATCAGCACTTTATGTTTCATTCCAGTTCCTCACATTCTCTGATAACAGCTGCCATATACTTCATATCCTCCCCGTCATACCGCTGATCACATGGCAGAGGCAGGATATTGGCCGCCCAGTTATATTCCGGACTGTTTTCATCACAGTCCTCGATAACATTCTTCCAGTAAGTCGGCACAAAAATCTTCCGCATGGCAAGCTTCCTGCGAAACTGTATACCATTAGCATGGAAGTATGGATATGCAAAAGGTCCCTCCGGGAATATCCGGTTGAAAATGCTCCGGGACGGAAGCATTTCCCTCAGGATCCGGTAATTCGCTTCCCTTTTTTCTTTTGCGCCGGCATAATCCACAGCTCTCAGCAGGTTTCGTGTAAGTGCTGACATCTGCCTGATCTCCATTCCGTCATATTTCGCCGCATTTGCAAGCATATCTTTATAATAAATTCCCGCACTCCGTTCATAACGTCCCAGAATGTGTTTCATACGCTCTGCAGAATAGTCCGGTATCTTATTCTCCGTAAGCTGCGCATCTGTAGACAGATAAGCTCCGTCACTGACTCCCCAGAATTTTCTGCAGGAATAGAGAGTATCGATTCCCTTCAGCGGTTTCCGGAAGAATGCATGCGTGTGATCTACGATAATGTTTCCGTAAATCTTCTTATATTCCAGGATCTGTTCATCCGGCAGCTGACCATAGTAACTGACCAGATACAGATATTCTCCCCCGGAAAGTTTCCTCTTTGGATACTGAACCTCCAGTTTTTCATTCAAATGGTAAAATTCCATCTGTATATGACTCTCTCTGCAGGTATGCACCACCGCTTCGCACAGAAAATACGGCAGAATGATCTTCTTACATCCCCGGCCCTCCAGAAGCCACAGCAGAGCAGTTCTTCCGAGATTTGCTCTGTACAGATCCGTATAATATTCCTCACCCGGCATCTCTTCCAGCTGAAGATATCCGCCAATTTCCTTTTCCATTATTCGTCTGTATCCTCCTGACGTATTACATAATGAGGCATTTTTTTTGCTTCATTAAGAATATTCATTAAGTAGATTCCCATAATTCCGACAGATAGCAGGATCAGCCCGAAAAATGCCAGCATGACCAGCATCAGTGAAGTCCATCCCTGTACCGATATTCCCAGTGTGAAATATCTCACCAGATAATAAATGGCCATTACCGCACTCGCCAGAAAACTGACAATTCCGATATTTCTTACCAGCAGAAGCGGGAATGCAGTATGTGCAGTGATATCATAAATCAAATCCCTGAGCAGCCGTTTAAAAGAGTAGCCACTCTTACCGTATGCTCTGTCTGCATGCTGAACCGGAACATTAATGATACGGTTGGAGCTCAGGATCAGAAGGTTTCCAATCTGCGGCAGATAGGTATTCGTCTTTATCATTGCATCTACAAGGAATCTGCGTATCAGTCTGTAACTGGTAATCTGCAGATCCGGATCTTTTCCAAGCATCTTCGAAGTTGCCCATACTGAGAACTTCGTTCCCAGTTTTCGGATCGGACCATGCTTTCTGCCTTCATAGCTTGCAATGATCACATCCACATCGGGTCTCTGCTGC
Organism: Holdemanella biformis; assembly: GCA_963605995.1. GTDB lineage: Bacteria > Bacillota > Clostridia > Lachnospirales > Lachnospiraceae > Blautia_A. The sequence goes on from CAVCYJ010000006.1 coordinate 18,491, forward strand.
ATAGTTCTGACCATTTTCGGCAATTCCTCCGGCTGATGCTGAAGGTCATCATCCATAGTCACCACAAATTCTCCTTTTACATGAGCAAAGCCACATAAAAGTGCAGGATGCTGTCCAAAATTTCTTGCCATCTGTATGATACGGACTCTTCGATCCTTTTCCCGGAGTTCCTTCATAATTTCAAAGGATCTGTCTTTCGATCCATCATCTACAAGTATCAGTTCAAAATCCTCTTTCAGAGTTTCCCTGAATACTTTCTCCAAACGGGTATACAGTTCTCCCAGCGTATGTTCAGAATTATATACAGGAACAACCACTGAATATAAGCTCATATGCTTTCCCTTTCCTTTTTCATCTTTTTGCAATTATTTTTATCATATCATTTTCACCACTCATTTTCAACATGCCTTTTCAAGTTTCATTTTCTGTATCGGTCACCTGGCACTCTTCACGTTACTGTTCGCATATTATTATGCCCTTCATGCCCGGTTACACCTTGACTTCCCGGACTTTTTATGTAAAATGTAACTGTTCGGTACATACACAGTTACATTTCATGATGAGATTTTAACTCATATATTTCTTCCGGTCCGACATACTGCCGGAAGAACTGACAATATCCGGAGAGGGAGGTATTATGTCAAAGGTAAAAGACTACATACAGCTGCATCTGAACATTCTGCTTTTTTCGCTGACAAGTGTTTTTTCAAAAGCTGCTTCTGTTCAGTATAATCAGCATGGCCTGAGCAGTCCGCTGCTTTATCTGTTTATGTTTCTGATGGTTGCAAACTGTGGGATTTATGCAATCACATGGCAGCAGGTCATTAAAAAATTTTCACTGTCTACTGCCTATGCAAATAAGAGCGTCTATCTTCTGTGGTCACAGATCTGGGCGGTTATAATTTTTCATGAAAATCTGTCGGTTCAGAATATCATTGGTATTCTGATAGTTCTGATCGGAGTATGGATGGTGCAGCGTTATGAATAGAATGTTTATTTTAATTATGCTGGGGGGAACTTTTTTCTCTGCTGTCTCCCAGATACTGCTCAAGCAGAGTGCCAATATCAAATATAAAAGCAGGATCAGAGAATACCTGAACATACGCGTAATTGTATCCTATGCCATCTTCATGCTGATCCTTTTGCTGAATACCTGGTGTTACACCAAAGTAGATATGCGTTATGGTCCGGTAATTGATACTGCTGCCTATGTTTTTGTCCTTCTGCTTTCTCATTTTATCCTCGGAGAAAAGATCACGAAAGGAAAGATCATCGGCAACCTGATTATTATTGCCGGGATTCTGATCTATACGATATGATTTTTCCGCTGCGCCCCAAATCAAAAGGCCTCTTTTATCTAAAAGAGACCTTTTGATATTCATGTCTGTTTCCACTGACTGAAGCCAGATGTCAAGCAGGCTATTTCTTCTTATACTGTCTGACACATACTCCGTTTGCATCAAATACTGATACAATTCCACTGCTTCCGGTCAGAGAAATACCCTCTGCCCGGGTACCTGAAAGCTGACTGCTTCCCTTATAGAAATAATATTTATTTCCCTTCAGAGTCAGCCAGCCTTTATATGCTTTTCCGTTCTTCTGGAAATAATAGGTATGCTTTCCACTGTTCTCTGTAACGCGGTACATTCCATTCTCATAGCGTACCCCGTCACTGCCAAAATAATAAATATCACCATTGGCCCTGGTCACCCGGCGGCTTTTGAACATGTATCCATACTTTGTATGGAACCAGTAACATTTACCATCTACTTTTTTCATTCCCATAAGCGCATATCCATCAGAACTGATATAATAAGTTTTTCCATTCACTGTCACCCACTGACTCGAAACGCGGTTTCCGTTTTCATCCACATAGTAGTACTTTCCATTTTCCTTGTGTAAGCCGCTCTTTTCTGTATTTCCGCTGCCGGTATCAGGTGTCGTGGATTCTGTATACGAATCCAGTGCTTTCCATCGGGGTGTGATTTTCTTTGTATAATCAACAAAGCCAAAATCCATGTCCACATCATCTCCTGACGGAATACCTGCCACCAGTCCACTGGTGCTGTTCAGACCATTTTCTTTATTTCCGTCTGTGGACTGCCAGATCGTATAATTGTATTTCGTATGATCCGGTGCCTGAATCGTATCTCCATATCTGGCAATCCATACATCTATTCCAGACAGCAGTGACCAGTCTATGTAATTATCATACCAGTTTGTATTACAATAAACCATCGGATAGTAACCTGCTTTTCGCACCTCATTACAGAAAGTCAGTGCCATCTTTGATACTGTCTGAGGAGAAAGTTTTTCCGCTTTAGAATATTCCAAATCAAAGACAACCGGATAAGAAACCTTATATCCCTGCATCTTACTGATCGCAAGCTTAGCCTCTTTTAATGCCGCCGCTGTCGACAATGCTGTACTGTAAACATAAGTTCCGACCGGTACTCCGGCAAGTTCCGCATTTTTCATATTTTCATCATAAGTGTAGTCCTCATGCGAAATACCGTAAGAGATACGTACAAACGCAAAATCAATTCCCGAACTTTTTATTTTTGACCAGTTAATATTACCCTGCCATTCTGATACATCGATTCCTCTTGTAATGGCTCCCGGGATTTTTTCTCCGCTTCCGTTATAGCAGACACCATTAATCTTTCGCCATGCCTTTGAACTGACCTTACTTTCTGCATTCTCAGTACCCGAAGCTCCGGCAGCCGGAACAAATTCCTCTTCAGCCACTGTATCGCGCCTGTCATAATGTGGATTTGCCATAACGCTTCCCGCCGACTGGCCAACCGCAAGTACAGCCGCAAGCACAGCTGCTGCAATTTTCGCTATCTTTCCTGTTCTTTTCCTCATACATTTCTCCTGTCTGTTATCCATATGTAACTTTGTATTCAACAGCAAGTTATATTTGTTACAATACTATTAACATATTATACACAGTTAATTACATAATAGCAAGATGTTTCGATTACAGTACACTGGTAATACTCATGAAGTATTCCTGCCCTGTCAGGGATAAAATCATCCGCCTGACTCCGGAAACAATGCGGAGATAATTTTCTGCGATAAAGAGTTCAAAAAAACAGGATAGAAACTGTCTATCCTGTTTTTTCTCATTTTCTGTAATACGTACTTCTACGCAATCCACGCGCAGAGCCAATGTGACTTTCTTATACTGCAGGGTCTGTCGGATCAAAGTTTCCGGCTCCTCTTAACGGAGTCAGTGCTTTCTTTCCAAGAGGTCCCTTTAAAGCATCATCTGCTTTGTATGTACCATCATAAATGTTAATGGTTGCACCATTGCAGTGTTCATATACCCATTTCGCATCTGCAACACAGGTTCTGATACATCCGTGGGATGCAGGTGAACCAAGCTTGTTATATTCAGCAGCAGGAAGGTTATAAGAGTTTGCCTCCGAGCTTGCCACAGAATGAATAAAGATTCCTCCCTGTCCGGCTCCGTCTACATGAGTTCCATACTGTCCCCATGAAGGTCCCATCAGTGGCTGCCATCTGGCACTTCTGCTCAATGTGTAAGTTCCTGTCCAGGTTGGTGTCTCCGGCAAACCTACCGATACACGGATTGTCTTTACAGGAATTGTTCTTGCAGAATCTGCATAAACAGTCATAACACCGTTTACTCTGTCCACCTGTAAAGTATACGGACCTGTATATCTGCTGGTCAGATCAGTGATACGGTAACCATTGCTGTCAAAGTAGTAAAGGATTCCGTTGATTCTCATGCTCTTATTTCTTGCAAATCCATTTCCGGTCGGATCAATATATCTTACAAGGTTCTTGGCATTACTTACGATTACCCATCCGGTTGTATATTTACCGGTAGAATTCAGATATCCGTTCACTCCGTTCTTCTTCATGAACTGGTTAGTCTGGATTACATAATTCTTCAGATAATAGTAATTACCGCTGTATTTTTTCCATCCATCCTTATACAGGCTTCCTGTAGAAGATGCAAGATACCATTTCTTTTTATAACGGATCATTGTACTCTTGTACACTTTTCCTCTGTGTGCAGTAGAAGAAGATGATTCAAAAAGATATTTCTTTCCATTAATTTCTGTTAAACCACTTGCAAGCTTTCCTGATGCTTTAAAATAGTATCCTTCAGAAGTCCACTTATTTGTATAATGATTTCCGTTTGAATCAAAATACAGCCATCCCAGATATTTACCGCTGGTGTTATACAGCTTCTGCCATCCATGCTTTTCAACAACTCTGCCCGGTGTACTGCCGAAATAGTAATAATGATTGTTTACCTTCGCCCATCTCTTTGTCCAGGTAGCTCTCTTTCCATTGGATGTAAAGTAATATCTGTATTTTCCGTATTTCACTAACTGGTTTCTGTAGATCACACCATTCTTATCTGTACCGTAAAAAGCGCCATTTGCCGCTTTCTTTACGGTTGATTTAAGAATATATCCGGCAGCGCTCACCAGATATGTATCTGTACCTTTTTTATCAATCGCTGTAGCGATCACACCGCGCTTATAGCATTTGCCGATGTCTGCCGCATTTTCACCCTTTTTGAAATACAGCCAGCGTTCTGAATTGTTCTTGTCCAGACGTATCCATCCATCATGGTACATTTTTCCAGGAATCTCACCTGCTGTAGCCGCCGGTTTGAAATAATACAGATTTGACTCTCCATTTACGGTAATGGTAATCTCGCCGGTCTTTGGCTTTCCGTCTGCATCCAGGCAATAATACTCTCCATTAATTTCAAAATATCCTTTGTATGTACCTGCTGCTTTCGCTTTCTCTTCAAGCTGTTTCACTGTTTCCAGAGTTCCATTTTCATCATAATACTGGAACTGAGTTCCTGTCCACTTCCAGGTACTCTTTTCCTGCTGTCCCACAGTAGATGTATACGGTGTAACAGCCTCGCCTGCACATTCTTCATATACAACAGCCTCTTCTGTTGTTGTAAAATATGATTTTGTGATCTTCCCAGTGATAACCGTTGGCTGTTCCTCTCCCTGAGCTGCCGGAACAACCTCCTCTGTCACTTCCGCCTGACCGGTTACAAGGATTCCGTTTTCATCAAACAGATAACTGCCTGTATGTACTGCTCCTTTGTATTCTGTGCTGACTTTCACAATGCCATCTGCAGCAGTATAAAATTCTGTATCTGTTACCGTTGTCTCTGCCGCATCTGCAGTGTCTGTATCTGATACCGCATCAGCATCTGGCTCAGCCACATCTTCAGTACTTTCCGCAGAATCTGCAATATCTTCCGGCTCACTCTCTGTGTCTCCTGCCAATACCTCTGTGGTATTCTGTGCATCATCCGCAGATGTATCCGCGCCATTTGTATTTGCAGCGTCTGTATTCTCCGCCTGCTTACGCAGTCTGAAGCCCTTCTCCGTGCTTATCCAGTCCTCTGCCGTCACTGTAACAGCTCCTTCTGTATCTGCGGTGGCTGCCGGAGTCACAGTGACCTGTGCTGATGCTGCCGGAGTATCTGTTCCTGCGGAAAAAGTATCTTCTTCCGGTTCTGTGGATGCCGCATCTGTGGTATCCTCCCCGTCAGAGAAACTATCTCCTGACAGAACAGTTTCCGGTTCAGATGCCGGTTCTGTCTCATCATCACCTTCTGTCTCTGCTGTCTGCTCAACAACGTCAGAAGCTGTCTCCGGTGAAGTAAATGCAGCGGCACCCGCTTCACTGACAGTCGCCATCGTCATGACCAGACTCAGCGTAACTGCAACTAATCTTTTTTTCATAATCATATCCTCCTCATTTAGAATATTTATTCTCCCAGTCCGCTGTCGATCGCAGCAATCAGATTATCCATCGCTTCCTGCTCATCGACACCTTCACAGGTAAATTCAATTTCATCCCCACATTTCACACATGCTCCGAGCACACTCAGCACACTTTTGGCATTCGCCATGCCTCCATCATAGGCAAATGTAACCCGTGACTGATATTTCATTGCCTCATTGCACAGAATCCCCGCCGGTCTCAGATGGAGCCCTGTTGGATTCTTAACTTTAACTTTCTTACTGATCATACCCGTATTCCTCTCAGTCCTTACTGTCATCAGCAGCAGTTCCCGATGAGATCACTACTTCTGTAGTCACATCTTCCACTGTCTCATAACCATCCGGCAGAACGATTTTGACCGGGACCTTGTAGTTTCCTTCTTCTTTGCCTTCCAGATCAATGGATGCCCTGATATCCTTCTGCGCATTCAGCTTATCCATCTCCTCTGTATCTGATTTGATACGAACCTCTATCTGGGCTGTCTCAAATGTCACCTGGAGATCATCCGGTTTATTTTTCACCTCTATATTCTTGGTCGGAATATCAAATTCTTTACTTCCCACCGGCAGAATATTTACAGTCACCCATACATCCTCGCTGGAATCACTGGTCAGCTTCACATTATCCGGTAAAAGGTCATTCAGGCTGATCTTCTTCTCGACATCACTGGATTCCCCTGAGATATCAATACTGTCTGCCGGTATGGTGATCACATTATCATTTCCGGCAAGGGTTTCCAGACCTTCTGTACTTCCTGCCACACTGATAGTATCCGGTACAGTCTTTACAGAACCCACCTGATATCCGTCCGCCGGTGTTCCTATATAACCGGCCGAGATCTTCACTCCCTGACGGATCTTCCAGAGTCTTGCAGTTACTACCACTTTCGCATTATTCTCAATCCTCAGCGAATTCATCTCAGAATCGGAAAGAACCTCCTGATTCTTGTCAATGATCGAAAGAGTTACATCCTGGGTGAAATCCTGAGTATTTCCATCCAGTTCAATAGTAGCATTTACTTTATCTATTTTATTTATCAGCGTCTTCGGTCCTGTAATCCTTACTTTCTCAGGATTGGCCGTAAGACTCCCTACTTCATAATCCTTTCCCGGTTTTGTATCGCCTCTGCTGACGTTGACAACAAATTCCTGCGTTTCCTTCTCATCAAGATTTACACTCAGATTCTGCGGAGTCACTTTAATATCACTTGCCGATACACCGGCCACTGAACAGTTCACTGTAATAGGAACCATAACCGGATTCGTATCCAGGCTGACCGCCTGCTGCAGATCTGCGACTGCCGAAATATCCGATACCTTGATACGGTCTCTGATTTTCTTTGTTGCCGTGATCGCTACCCTGACAGAATCCTGACTCTGCTCCGGCATACACATTTTACCGATCGTATCCGAGGACTCCACATATTCTTTATTGATCAGTTCAACATTATTCAGTGTATAATAATTGGTACCTACAGGATTATCTATATTTACAACAATCAGCCACACTACAACAGCTACTGCGACAGACATGATCTTAAGAGGTATATTATCTGTTATTTTTCTCTTCTTCATGCTTCACTCTTCCTTTCAGTAAATGTCGAAGTCTGCTGTTGTCCACGATCTGTTTATTCTGCGCCCTGACAAGGATTTCCCTGAGTCCGGCACTGTTCAGGCCACGGGTCAGTTTTCCACCCTGTGCCACAGATACCTGTCCGGTCTCTTCTGATACAATGATCGTAACAGAATCTGTCTGTTCACTGATTCCCACACCCGCTCTGTGACGCGTTCCAAGCTGCTTGCTCAGTTCCATATTATCTGACAGAGGAAGGTAACAGGTTGCCGCCACAATACGATTCTCCCTCATGATCACCGCGCCGTCATGGAGCGGCGTATTATGTTCGAATATATTGATCAGAAGCTGGCTTGTCAGGATTGCATCCAGATTAATCCCGGTTCTGATATAATCCGTCAGAAGCTCATTCTGTTCAATTACGATCAGTGCTCCCGTTTTTACCTCTCCCATATCGAAGCATGCTCTGACCAGTTCACTGATCGTCTTATCCGTGAATCGTTCCTTAACTTCCTTACCCGCATCAAAGGGTATCAGTGAAGCCATGATCCGTTTCTGTCCTATCTGCTCCAGTGCTTTCCGCAGCTCCGGCTGAAAGATAACGATCACACCTACGATCAGCGTACTTGCCAGATTTGAAAAAATCCACAGAATCGTATTCATTTTGAAAATATAAGCTATAAGTATGAAAAGGAGAACAACCAGTATGCCCTTCAGCAGCGTATAGGCATGAGTATACTTAATCCACACCATAAACTGATATACAAAAAATGCAATCAGCGCAATCTGTATGATATCAATAATTCCCATTTTCGGAAATGCCATTCTCGATAACATCTCTATCAGATTTCCCGAAATATTCTGCATACGTTTCCCCTTTCTTTTTCTTCGTGTCCGGTAATATAGCGGTACTGACCGGCAATAAATCTCAGAGATTTCTCAGTGACTCTTCCAGTTTCCTCTCGAAATCAATATCCTCGATATCTCTCTGGCGCACTACAGGTGCTGCTTCTTCCTGTATCTGTACAGTTTCATCATCTCCATGGAAAATCGGATTTGCATAGGAAACAACATTATCCTGTGAATCTTTCTCTCCCTTTGCAGGTTCACCATTGATTTTCTTGATGCTTCTCTCAAAAGTAGCAACAGAAGCCTTCGGCACTGCCTTAACATAGTAATAATACTCGTCATCCTCATATTCCAGTCTCTCGGTACGGCTGTAATCGCCGCCAAAAACAAAAAATTCAAGAAGAAGTCCGAGCACAACAGAGATGACCGTATAAATGATCAGTGTCGCCACATTGATACTCTGATCAAAATAAAATCCACCCGCCAGGATGACCAGAATATAAACAACTCCACCTGCAACGATAGCAATTCTCCATGCATAATCAAGTGAACGGGTACGGATCAGATTCACCAGCAGAGTAACTATAATAAATGCAACCACTGTGATCCACATTCCCCAGTTCTGTACAATTCCGTCTGCCAGTACCTTTAATTTATCTGCCATAGCAACGTCTGCGTTCTCCAGATATTGATTCTGCACATTGATAAAACGGATGAAATAATAAATCATTACTCCGCAGCCTGCCGGAAGTGCTGAAGTTGCACTGCACAAAAGCCCGCTTCCTATCGGAAGAAGGGTCGGAACACTGAACCCAAAGGAAAGCGGGGTAAATACAAGCACTAAATTGTTACCCACACTGAATCTAAGGAACAGGATTGTCATAAACAGGATCAGTACCAGCATAAATCCCGCAACTTCCACTCCCAGTGCATAGCTATGCGCGAGCATCAGTACAAAGCCCACGAATATCATAACCCCCGAAGGCAGAATAGAACAGATCAGTGCAAGGATCAGCACAATAAATATATTATTGAGCTGTGTCATATATCCCATATTTGAATTGATCCATGCAAAGTAAACCAGAGCCAGAACAAAGCGGAAAACGGGCAGGATATAAATCTCATACTGACTGTATAAGCTTTTTATTTTCTGTTTCAATTCGAGTAATGCTGTCATCTCTTATATCCTCCTGAAATTCCTCTGACTGGATTTTTTTTCTCTTCCCGGCTGTATATCTTATTTAACTGCGTGAGATCTTCATAATAACTTTTCACGCTCTTCTTTGCCATATGATATTTCACTGTATACTGAATATAGGTAAGTACCGAGAATATCACTAGCACTGCCACATATCCGAAAACTGCCACCATTCCTATCGAAACCAGATCCATCTTATGAATGTTGTCTATCAGATACTCACCAAAGTACACTGCAATACCGGCCAGCACCAGGCAATAACCGATTGTGACAACGAAGAAATTTCTGATCATGGCAAGTCCAATATAATCACTCCTGTAAAATCTGCTGACCGGAAGATATTTCTTTCCCTCTCCCTGTTCATACATAGCAAGTTTATTCATGATTTTTATCTTCTCTTCATTTAACATAAATTACTCCTCACTGCATGCTTTCCCTTTTGTCATGATCCGATACCGGCGGATTTTCCATTTTTCTCACTCCGTATCCGGTATCATTATGTAACCATACAGACTGATTGTAACATATATCATTATTTATGAAAAGTGTTTTTTCTCATGCACACCCTATACAAACTGTAAGAAAATAAACTTTTTCTGCACCTTGCTTTTTCAGGCAGACTGCCATTGCGTCTATGGTACTTCCCGTTGTATAAACATCATCTATCACCAGTATTCTCAGTCCCCTGACAGATTCTGTCACGCTGAATGCTTTCTCAAGGTTCTTTCTTCTCTGTAATGCATTCAGCTTCTTCTGTGATCTTGTCCTTGCTGTTTTCCGTACAAGCTTCATATCTGCCGGGATTCCCGTACAGCGGCTGACCCGCTCCGCGAGATACGCAGCCTGATTAAAACCGCGCAGCCGTTCCTTTGCTCTGTGCATCGGAACAGGTATGATCAGGTCAGGTGCCCATTCCCGCAGTTCTTTCTGCGCATACAGACACATTGCCCTTGCATAAAAATCTCCATATTCTCTGCATCCGTAGTATTTATATCTGGTAACAGATCTTCTCATCATACTGCTGTAAACAAAAATTCCCCTTCCCTGGTCAAATACATGCTCCCTTTTCTCACAATCTCTGCAATATTCTCCCTTCCCGACCGGTTTTCCGCATTTATAGCATCTCGGATGACCGACAGGACGAAGCTTCTTTTCACATTCCGGGCAGATCATACGTCTCTGATCCTCCAGGATCTTCTGGCAGCCAGGACAGCATCTCGGGTAAAAAAGATCAGGAATCCTCCTGATAATGTGTTTCATATCCACCTATTCTCCCTTATGATTCATCGTATATTCATCATCCATGGTATTGCTCAGCTCCTCGATCCGCTCATCCAGAGTGCTGTATCGTTTCTGCTGTTTCTCATTACGTATCATCTCTGCAAAGGTTTCCTCATTTCCCACAACGGTCACACACTTCCTTGCTCTCGTGACAGCCGTATAAAGAAGATTGCGATTCAGCAGCATATGAGGTCCTGTCAGCAGTGGGAGTATCACGGCCGGATATTCCGAACCCTGAGACTTGTGAATCGTAATCGCATAGGCCAGTTCCAGTTCCTCCAGCTGTTTAAATGAATAGATTGCAAAGCGTCCGTCTTCAAACTCGACCTCCGCTGTCTCCGCAAATTCATTGATTTCCTTAAGGATTCCGGTATCTCCGTTAAATACACCAATTCCTTTCTCGATCACAATCCCGTATTTTCCGCGGATTTCCCATTCCAGCTGATAATTATTCCTGATCTGCATCACCTTGTCCCCGGTACGGAACAGACGCTCTCCGATTGCTTTCTCCATTTTTCCTTCTTCCGGCGGATTCAGATATCTCTGCAGTATTCGGTTGATCCGCTCCACTCCCAGAAGCCCCTTCCGCATCGGAGTCAGCACCTGTATCTCAAAAGGTCTGGCATCAACATATCGTGGAAGCTTCTCCTGGATCAGTGCGATCACAACTCTGATAATGATATCTGCATCATATCTTTTCAGAAAAAAGAAATCCCTGCTCTTATTACTGATCGGCACCTGTTCGCCCCGGTTGATCCTGTGTGCATTTACAACAATATCACTCTCGGAAGCCTGTCTGAAAATCTTCGACAACTCTACCACCCTGAAACATCCGCTGTGAACGATATCTCTCAGCACATTTCCGGGACCGACACTCGGGAGCTGATTCTCATCCCCGACCAGGATCAGCCTGCTTCCTGCTGTCACTGCAAGAAGCAGGGAATGCATCAGATGAATATCAACCATTGACATCTCATCAATAATGATCACATCTGCCTCCAGCGGATTCTGTGCATTTCTTTCGAATTTCACCGGATGACCGTCCCGTTCCTCTTCCGGCATCCCATTCAGCTCCAGAAGGCGGTGGATCGTCTGCGCCTCATATCCCGTAGCCTCTGTCATTCTCTTTGCCGCACGGCCTGTAGGTGCAGCCAGACGCAGTTCTGCTCCTTCTCCCTCAAAGAAGCGGATGATCGCATTAATTGTAGTAGTCTTACCGGTACCCGGTCCGCCTGTCAGAATAAACAGACCATGGCAGGCTGCCTCGGTAACTGCTTTCTTCTGCATCTCATCCAGGATCGTACCTGTTTCCTTCTCTATCATCTCAATCCTGCGCTGCACAAACTGTTCATCTTCAGGGCAGAGAATATTCAGTTCATTGAGCATCCTGGCAGTATTCAGTTCCAGATAGTAGTACTGTGTGGGGTATACTATGGTCTCTCCGTTCTTTTCTTTTAATATCAGCTTTCTGTCAATGACCATATCCATAAGATGCTTCTCCATATAGGACTGGTCTACCCCCAGAAGACCCGCACATCTTGTAAACAGCTCTTCCTTCGGAAGGTAGACATGTCCTTCTCCGGAAGCCTGTAGGAGAGTATACACCATCCCGCTCCGGATTCTGTAATCTGAATCTGCATGGATTCCGATCCTGGATGCAATCTCATCTGCAATTTTAAATCCGACACCTGAAATATCCTCTGCCAGCCTGTACGGATTTTCCTGCAGTACAGTATAGACAGATTCCTTATATTTCTGATAGATTTTCGCTCCCAGGTTCAGGGAAACCCCATACTTTTGCAGAAAGATCATTGCCTTTCGCATATCTGCTTTCTCTGATACCTGCGCTGCGATCTCTCTGGCTTTCTTTTCACTGATTCCCTTAATTTCAGCCAGACGTTCCGGTTCTTCTTCCACAATACGCATGGTATCCCCGCCAAATCTGCGCACGATCCTGGCTGCAAGTGCTGCTCCGATCCCTTTGATCGCACCCGAACCCAGGTAACGCTCCATCGCATCCGTATCCTCCGGCATTTTCTCTGTAAGAGAACTGACCTGGAACTGTTTTCCATATACCGGATGATGAGTATAGATTCCTGTCACTTCAACAGAAGCTCCCTGCATGACTGCAGGAAAACTTCCGACACAGGTTATTTCCGCATCTTCCTTTATATCTTTTAAAACCATAACCGTATATCCGTTATCTTCATTTCTGAAAATAACATGATCTATGTATCCTGTAACAGTCTCGCTCATGTATTCCTCCCGGTTTTCTTAACAATACAGAAAAATCCTGCTGGAAAGATTCTCCTCCTGCGGCGGGTCGCTTCAGCGACATATGCAAAAAAGGCACTGCATACACAGTACCTCCTGCTCTATCCGTCAAATCGTGCCATTACTTCCGCATACTTTCCTGTTCCTACTGCAACCACACTCATGGCATCCTGCACAGTCAGTGTACTGACACCTGTCCTCTGCTCGATCAGGGTGTCCATTCCATGAAGGAGTGCGCCACCGCCTGTAAGCACAATTCCCCTGTCTACAATATCCGCTGCCAGTTCCGGCGGAGTTTTTTCAAGAATCCCATGTACTGTCTCTACGATCTGGCTCGTAGCATCTTTTAATGCCACACGGATTTCTTCCGAAGTAAGAGTCACCGTCTTCGGCAGGCCGGTGATCACATTCCGCCCCTTCACTTCCATTGTCCTGGGACTGGATTCTTCACAGGCAGTTCCGATCTGTATCTTTATCTTCTCTGCCATATCCTCCCCGATAAAAAGTCCATGGTTCTTTCTCACATAACTCAGTATCGCCTGATTGAAGTTGTCTCCCGCAACCTTTACAGAAGCTGAAACCACTACTCCCGCCAGCGAGATAACTGCAACGTCCGAAGTTCCGGCTCCGATATCCACAACCAGATTGCCAAACGGCTTTGTCACATCTATTCCGGTCCCAATCGCTGCCGCAACAGGCTCTTCCACCATATAGACATCCCTGGCTCCCGCCTGATAAGTTGCTTCCTCCACAGCCTTACGTTCAATCTCCGTGATTCCGCTCGGAACACAGATACTGATCCTTGGCTTGCGGAATGCCCGTCTTCCGATTGCTCTGGATATAAAATATTTCAGCATCTTCTCTGTAACTGTATAATCTACGATGACTCCCTGTCTGATCGGCCGTATAAGCTCCATATCCGAAGTAAGCCTTCCCTCCATCATACGGGCTTCTTCTCCGATCGCACGGATTTTCTCTGTATTCTTATCATAAACTACGATCGAAGGCTCGTTCAGCACCAGACCTTTTCCTGTAGAATAAGCCAGACTGTTCCTGGTTCCCAGGTCAATTCCAATATCACTTGCCGGCATGGAAATCCCCTTTCTGTTCTTACGTTCTTTATTTCCGCAGACAGCTGACCTGGCAGCACCGGACATGAAACTCCGGCTGATGCCATCTTACAGCTGTTATGTTTTTTCTGCGGTTATATTGCTTCTATTATATACAACTCCCGGTCAAAAGAAAAGTCTCGCTTAGCTTTCCAGATATTTTTTTACATATTTCCCTGTATAAGATACCGCTGACTGCGCAATTTCCTCCGGAGTTCCCTGTGCCACTACAGTGCCTCCCTTATCACCGCCTTCCGGACCAATATCAATGATATAATCTGCTGTTTTGATCACATCCAGATTATGCTCAATGACAACGACCGTGTTGCCCCCTTCCGACAGACGCTTCAGAATCTCCACCAGCTTATGCACATCTGCAAAATGAAGTCCTGTTGTCGGTTCATCCAGAATGTAGATCGTCTTTCCCGTACTCCTCTTGCTCAGCTCTGTAGCAAGCTTGATCCTCTGTGCCTCACCGCCGGAAAGTTCGGTAGAAGGCTGTCCCAGACGAATATAGGAAAGCCCTACATCATACAGAGTCTGTATCTTTCTTTTAATAGAAGGAACATTTTCAAAAAATGTCAGAGCTTCCTCTACAGTCATGTTCAGCACATCATAAATACTCTTATCTTTATATTTCA
>CAVCYJ010000007.1:0-33186 GCA_963605995.1 Holdemanella biformis
TTTTACAGAACATGAAATGAATTTCCTCAAGTTCTGCAATGCAGTTGTCGAGTGTCGCTTTTAAATCAGATAAGAAAAAATGAGCCATGTGGCACCTCCTTGAAATATGCTTATGATCAAGGCTCGCGCAACATATATTAGCTACTTTGTCAAGCTTTTTTTTTAATCTACAGGAATTACAGAAGGAGAAAATAATGCAACTGTATCAGTTTGAAAGAATCTATTCACAAATGGAAAAAGAATTCGGCAGGATGGGAAAAGGAGAAGAAGATGTTTATTCCATGCTTCTTTTGCCGTTGGAGAGCAACGCTTTGAAGATACACCGGGAATTTCCGGCTTCAAACAGCCGCCGATTGAGGGAAGCCATAGCATTGGTGCTTTTTGACATAAAAGAAAGATGTACAGGAGAAAAAGCTGATACCGGGAAATTCAGAAATGAAGATAATGAAAGACTGGAAAAAGCATTGCTTATGGCATTTGATCCCTATACAAATACGGAAGTAATGGAAATTTTAAACCAGCGGAGAGAAACAGAAGAATTAACGCAGGAAATGTTGATAAGCTACTATAAACTTCCGGTTATGTGCCTATTAAGAATAAAGGATTCCATTGATACATGGGAGAAAAGAGCCGGGGCAGATGGTTATTTTGAGTTTATTGAAGGTTATATGGGAAGTCAGATAAAAGGAACCGAGATGAAATTTACCATTATGAGTCCTGGAACATATGAAATGTAATAATTTTCAAGTTTTTGAAACAACAATGATGGCGGTTCCTAATGTCAGAACCGCCACAAAATTAGATGAAATAAGCTTAACTAAATGACATTGGGTTATATATAGGCAATCCCAGATGTTCTTTTATCTCATCAATTATTTTGTAATTTGAAGTACACACAATAATTGCCTTATTTACTACCACTTTGTAATTATGATCTTCATAAATCCCCTCATCAAATAATTGATAAAATGCACTATGAAATACAGATAAGGCTTTATCAAACTCATCAAACGATTTATATTTTCAGCCACTGTAGTCCTTCCATTATCGTATAAATATTTAGTGGAACGTGAGAATTTCGCAAATCCAATAATTACACAATGTACATGAGCTTTTACACTGGCTTCACTGTCCCATACAAACGTTCTGTATACAAGGCTTGCTACTGATCTGAAAGAGAATTACCTTCACGCCATCATTTCTGGCTTCTTTGTTGAAGATACCCCAGGTGTTGGTACTTTCTACGACTTTCATAAACGCCTCTGGCTATCTTCTGATAAGCACCTTTCAAACGCGGTGCATCCACCCAAGGAAAAACCTCAGAAACCCAAAGGCAAAGGAAAAAAGGCTCCTTCTGTCGAAAAACTTACCGTCGATGATCTTTTCCGTATGTTTGAGGAAAATCCTCCTTCTGATATGGCTCCCTGCAAAAGACTTTTGGAAATTTTCAATACTTTTTTTCCTCCAGCACTCCGATAGACTCGGACTCATTTCCTTAAAATCACTTTCCTTAGCTGGTGATGGAACCCCCGTTTACACTTCTGCCCAAGAACGGAAAACAAGAACCTGCAAATGTCTGGAAAATGGAGTTCGCGACTGCAAATGCAATCGTATTTATCACCAACCTGACTGTGATATCGGTTGGGATTCCCACCGCAACCGTTCCAATCTTATAGACTGCCCCGGCTTCATGTGCCATACGGACAACGGGTTTAATTCCCAGCCTGTAATATTCACACGCCATATTGTAGGTCACATAGTCATGGTTCATAAATTCCAGATCTTCGTCGTCAATCTCATCTGAAAACATCCATACATTACCGCTCATCTGCCATTTCCTCCCTCCCTTTTCCTGTCGCCGGTTCATGGAATCGTTCCAGATAAGTATCAAAAATATCTTTGTTAATCAGTACCGTTCCATCTATTCTGTAAATTGCACCTGCATCACTGGCAAGTTCCAAAAGTTTCTTATGGGAGATACTGTAAATGATTTCTGCCTGTTGATAGCGCAGATAGTGTCGGCGTAATTTTCTAAGCTGCTCTGGTACTTCCTTCATACTTGTAATTGGTTTATAACTTTTACCCATGATGTTTTCCTCCAAAATTAGATTTACTGTTTTACAGAAGCTGACTGCCGGGATATAACTTTCCAGGGACGAAAAAAAGCACCTCTTAGATTAACTCTAAGAAGTGCTCTTACTTCATTGCCAAACCTGTGTCCTTTCACCTGAAATTCGTCATGCTTCATAACGATTCATCATTATCCCAAATTTTGTTGTCAAATTGTTGTCAAATGCGGTTTGACATCATGGTTTTAGACATTTTATATTTAATTTTAGTACAACTTTGCACCTGCTGGAATATGGTCATCAACCATCAGAAGATGAAGTTTTTCTTCGCCCTCTTCCTCATGGATTGCACTGAGAAGCATTCCACAGGAATCAATTCCCATCATAGCTCTTGGCGGCAGGTTTGTGATAGCGATCAGTGTTTTTCCAACCAGTTCTTCTGGCTCATAATAAGCGTGAATACCGCTTAAAATGGTACGATCTGTGCCTGTTCCATCGTCCAGAGTGAACTGTAACAGCTTCTTGGATTTCTTAACTGCTTCACATGCTTTTACCTTTACAGCTCTGAAATCTGACTTGCTGAAAGTATCGAAATCAACCATTTCTTCGAATAATGGCTCAACTTTTACTTTGGAAAAATCAATCTTCTCAACTGGCTTTGTTTCCTGTGCTGCATTGTTTGCTTCGTTCTTAGCAGCACCCTGTGACTTCATTGTCGGGAACAGCAACACGTCACGGATTGCTGCGCTGTCTGTGAGCAGCATGACCAGACGGTCGATTCCGTATCCGATACCGCCTGTCGGAGGCATACCGATCTCAAGTGCGTTCAGGAAGTCTTCGTCTGTGTGTTCTGCTTCATCGTCACCTGCTTCTGCGTTGGCATCCTGTGCCGCGAAACGTTCGCGCTGGTCGATCGGGTCGTTCAGTTCGGAGTATGCATTACACATTTCCCATGTGTTGATGAAAAGCTCGAAACGCTCTACCTTTGTCGGATCGGATGGTTTCTTCTTGGTCAGCGGAGAAATTTCGATCGGGTGATCCATGATAAATGTAGGCTGGATCAGTTCTTTCTCGCAAAACTCTTCAAAGAAGAGGTTGATGATATCGCCTTTCCTGTGACGCTCTTCATATTCGATATGATGCTCGTCAGCGAGCTTTTTAGCTGCTTCATCGTCTGCTACTTCATCAAAATCAATTCCTGTATATTTTTTGATCGCATCGTTCATGGTCATACGTGCGAATGGTTTTCCAAGGTCGATTTCGATACCCTTATAGGAAATCTTTGTGGATCCGCATACAGTTTCTGCCAGATAGCGGAACATGGATTCTGTCAGTTCCATCATTCCTTCGTAATCTGTGTATGCCTGATAAAGTTCCATCAGAGTGAACTCCGGATTGTGGCGAGTATCAACACCTTCATTACGGAATACACGGCCAATCTCATAAACTCTCTCAAGACCACCAACGATCAGTCTCTTAAGATAAAGTTCCAGAGAAATACGAAGCTTAACGTCTTCATTCAGCGCATTGTAATGTGTCTCGAACGGTCTTGCAGCCGCACCGCCTGCGTTAGAAACCAGCATCGGTGTCTCAACTTCCATGAAGTCACGTCCTGCAAGGAAGTTACGAATCTCTTTCAGGATCTGAGAACGTTTGATAAATACGTTCTTGCTGTCCTGATTCATGATAAGGTCTACATATCTCTGACGATAACGTGTATCTGTATCTGTCAGTCCGTGGAATTTCTCCGGAAGGATCTGTAAACTCTTGGATAACATAGTCATTTTTTCTGCATGGATAGAAATCTCACCGGTTCTTGTTCTGAAAGCAAAACCTTCCAGTCCGAAGATATCTCCAATATCAGATTTTTTGAAATCTGCATAAGATTCTTCTCCGATTGCATCTCTTGCTACATAGACCTGAATATTTCCCTGCAGGTCCTGGATATTACAGAAAGAAGCTTTACCCATGACACGCTTAAACATCATACGTCCGGCGATAGCTACATGGAGCGGGCTTGCATCCATGATCTCTCTTCTTTCTTCATAGTCCTTCTTGAGAACTTCTCTTGCCTGTGCTTCATCAAGACCTTCCACATCCGGAGTCTCGCGGTCCTTTAAGAGCTCTGCCTCATGTGCTTCGTAGAGTTCTTTTACCTCAAGTGAATGATGTGTCTGGTCAAATTTTGTGATCTGAAACGGGTCCTTGCCATTTACCTGCAGGTCTGCAAGCTTTTCACGGCGAACCTTCAGCAGCTGGTTTGTATCCTGCTTCTTCTGCTCTGCCACTTCTTTGGCCTCCTTCTGTCTTTTGCTTGGTTATTAGATGTTTCTCTGGATCTCCAGAACTTTGTATTTCATGATTCCCATTGGCATCTCTACTTCTACAACATCGCCTGTATGAGCACCGATCAGGGCTTTTCCTACAGGAGATTCATTGGAAATTTTTCCTTCCAGGCTGTTAGCCTCTGTAGAACCAACGATCTTTAATTCCATCTCTTCTTCGAATTCATAGTCATAAACTTTAACTTTACATCCAACATTGATTCTGTCAAGGTCTACTTCATCTTCTACTACAACTTCTGCATTCTTAAGAATCTTTTCGATTTCTTCGATTCTTGCTTCGATATCTCTCTGCTCATCTTTTGCTGCATCGTATTCAGCGTTCTCAGAAAGGTCTCCCTGCTCTCTGGCTTCTTTGATCTTTCCTGCAACTTCTTTTCTTTTTACAACTTTTAAATCATGCAGTTCGTCTTCCAGTTTCTTAAGACCTGCATATGTTAATAAATTCTTTTTTTCTTCCATAATCCTTACACCCTTTCAAAATAGGCGGATATTTCTGCCATATTTATGGCAAAACACCTCGCGGGATATTGCCTGTAAACAGTTTTCCTAAAACATCATACCTCAAAACGGGCAGACTTATTCTAGGATATTCACAATTCCTGTATTATACCCAAATCTATATACCTTGTCAAGAACCAAAAAAGCCGGAATCCCGCGTTTTATCGCGAAAAACCAGCTTTTGTAATTTCTTTATACTTATCTTTGAACATTTCTGTCCAACAGCTTCTCCAGTTCCTCATAACTGCTGACCAGATTAGAGTCTCTGCGCAGTCCTGCACTGTGTTTCATTCCGGAAGTATACCATGCAATATGTTTCCTCATTTCACGGATTCCGGTAAACTCGCCTTTCAATTCAATCTGCATTCTTGCATGACGAAGAATCATTTCTTTTATTTCTTCCCATTCCGGACGTGGAAGCAGTTCTCCCGTTGTAAAATAATGATTCATCTTGCGGAAAATCCACGGATTTCCTCTTACCGCCCGTCCGATCATAATGCCATCGCAGCCAGTCTCTTTTACCAAAGCTTCTGCCTTCTTCGGCGAATCCACATCACCGTTTCCGATGACAGGAATCGAAACTGCTTCTTTAATTCTGCGGATCGTATCCCAGTCTGCCTCTCCTGCATAATACTGCTCACGTGTTCTTCCATGAACGGCAACGGCTGCGGCTCCGGAGTCTTCGATAATCTTTGCAATCTCCACCGGATCTGCCGGATATCCTTCAAAACCAATACGAATCTTCGCCGTCACTGGCTTCTTCACTGCATGAGAGACCTTCGTTACAATCTCACGGATCAATTCCGGATTTTTCAATAAAGCAGAACCCTCACCATTATTGACTACCTTCGGGACCGGGCAACCCATATTGATATCCAGAATATCAAAAGGCTGTTCCTCAATACTCTTTGCAACTTCTGCCATCAGATCCGGTTCACTCCCAAAGATCTGCATGGAAACCGGATGCTCTTTCGGGTCAATTTCCATCAAAGATATCGTATTTTTATTATGGAAAGAAATCGCCTTTGCACTGACCATTTCTGTACACAAGAGTCCGGCTCCCTGTTCTTTACACAGCAAACGGAATGGAAGATCTGTAACTCCCGCCATCGGTGCAAGAATAAAAGGATTCTCCATCTCTACAGAACCGATTTTCCACTTCATTTTCATAAGCGTTTCCATAGATCAGCTATCCTTACCAATCATTTTGCCATCATCTTCGATGGTTTCTCCAAGGAAAAATACACGATAGTACATTTCCAGTGACTGCAGAAGTTCTCTCTTTTCTGTCTGTATCTTCTTAATTCGGAGAACACTTCCGATCTCATCATACATGGCATCTGAATCGAGTGCTTCTGTCTTAAACTGCAGATTTCCGTCATCATCAAATTCCAGTGTCAGGATTCCACCGATTTCTTCTGTATAAAGAACACACATGATATGAAGTTCCTGTTTGATTGATTCCGGCAGGGAATCAAAATCCTGATTGAAATAATATTTCTGCTCATAGGCACTTGCGCCACAGAGCACAACATTTTCCTGATACATAAAATCAAAACTCCCTATATTTATTTCCTAAAACAGTTACTGCTCACTCCATTCACAGCAACCTGGTCTATCTTATACGTAGCTGTACAAACCTCTCACGGATACTTCCCCGGAGCACACTTTGCGGATCTCACCGCTCTGTACACGCACCAGCAGTGCGCCATCCCTGTCAATTTCCAGCGCAACACCTTCATATGGTGCAAGCTTATCCAGCACACGTACCGGCTGGCTCTTATTCGCCAACAGTATATTATAATCATCCAGCATCATGGAAAGATCACAGGTCTGGACAAATTTCTCATAATTGATCTCAAATTTCTCCATGACAAGCCCGATCAGACGGTTTCTGTCATATTTTTCACCTGTTTCCAGGTACAGAGAAGTTGCTTTATCTTTGAGGTCATCCTGGATTTCTTCCAGATTTACATTGATTCCAAGGCCGATCACTACTTCACGGATTTTTCCATCCTGAAGTCCCATCTCTGTCAGGATTCCACAGATTTTTTTATGGGAAACAACAACATCATTCGGCCATTTAATCGTTACTTCCACGCCAAGTTCGCGGACCGCCTGTGCCACACTTAAGCCCATAACAAGCGTCAGCATAGATGCATACTGCGGCTCAAACTCCGGTCTCAGAAGAATGGACATCATGATGGAACTGCCTTCCGGTGCTACCCATTTACGTCCCAGTCTTCCCTTTCCTGCAGACTGAAATTCCGCGACAGCCAGTGTACCGTGCTCCGCATTTTCTTTTGACATGCGCTTACACCACTCATTCGTGGAATCTGTTTCTTTTGCAAAATGGACGGTTTTGCCCGCCCATTTTGTATGTATTTCATTTGAAATTGTTTCTTTTGAATATACAGTATTTATCATTTGTTCTCCGGCTCTCCAAGAGTTGCAACCATAACCGCTTTAATAGTGTGCATACGGTTCTCAGCTTCATCAAATACATGAGACTGTGCAGATTCAAAAACTTCATCTGTAACTTCCATGTCTGTCAGGTTGAAGCGTTCGCCCATTTCCTTACCGATCTTTGTCTTAAGGTCATGGAATGCAGGCAGGCAGTGAAGGAAGATTGCTTTTTCTCCGGCGTTTTTCATAACATCTGCTGTTACTTTATATGGGGTAAGATCTTTAATACGCTCTTCCCATACTTCGTCCGGCTCACCCATGGATACCCATACATCTGTGTAGATAACGTCTGCATCCTTTGTTCCTGTCTGAACATCTTCTGTCAGAGTAACACTTCCGCCGGAAGCCTCTGCATAAGTCTTACAAAGATCAACAAGTTCCTGGTTCGGGAAGTATTTCTTTGTTGTGCAGGCTACGAAATGCATTCCAAGTTTAGAGCATGCGATCATCAGGGAGTTACCCATGTTATAACGGGCATCACCCATGTATACGAGACGGCGACCTTTAAGGTCTCCGAAATGCTCACGGATTGTCAGCATATCTGCCAGCATCTGTGTCGGATGATATTCGTTTGTCAGACCGTTCCATACCGGAACTCCTGCATATTTTGCAAGTTCTTCAACGATATCCTGTCCAAATCCTCTGTATTCGATTCCTTCGTACATTCTTCCAAGAACTCTTGCTGTATCTGCAATGCTCTCTTTTTTACCGATCTGAGACCCAGTCGGATCCAGATATGTACTGCCCATTCCAAGGTCATGAGCAGCTACTTCGAATGCACAACGTGTTCTGGTACTTGTTTTTTCGAAGATCAGGGCAATGTTTTTGCCTTTGTAATATTCATGAAGTTCTCCTGCTTTTTTCTTTGCTTTTAATTCAGCAGCAAGATCGATCATGTATGTGATCTCTTCTGGTGTAAAGTCTTTCAGTGTAAGAAAATTGCGTCCTTTTAAGTTCATAACAGTTACTCCTCTTTATCGTGTGTCTTTATAAAAATTATTCTTCTGTTTTCTTGTCCTCAACAACAATCTCTTTCAGAGATGATGCAAGTCCTGCCAGTCCCTGAATCTCAGACGGGATGATGATCTTAGTAGCCTTACCGTCTGCGGCCTTACCAAATGCTTCCAGGCTCTTCAGTGTAAGAACTGCCTGATCTGCACCTGCTTCGCGAATCATGCGGATACCTTCTGCGTTCGCATGCTGTACCTTAAGAACTGCCTCGGCCTGACCTTCGGCCTCTTTGATCATACGCTCTTTCTGAGCCTCAGCCTTAAGGATCGCAGCCTGTTTCTCAGCTTCTGCATCAAGGATTGCAGATTCTTTCTTACCTTCTGCAACAAGAATCGTAGATTTCTTCTCACCTTCTGCACGGAGGATTGCTTCACGTCTTTCACGCTCTGCCTTCATCTGTTTCTCCATCGCTTCCTGAATAGCAGCCGGAGGAATGATGTTTTTCAGTTCTACTCGATTTACTTTAATTCCCCACGGGTCAGTTGCAACGTCCAGAGATGCACGCATCTTTGTGTTGATAACTTCACGGGAAGTCAGTGTTTCATCGAGTTCCATATCACCAATGATATTTCTAAGGGTTGTTGCTGACAGATTCTCGATTGCCATGATCGGATTTTCCACACCATATGCAAAAAGCTTCGGATCTGTGATCTGGAAAAATACGACAGTATCGATCTGCATCGTTACGTTATCCTTTGTGATAACCGGCTGCGGCGGGAAATCCACAACCTGTTCTTTCAGATTGACTCTGCGTGCCACACGGTCAATAAACGGTGTTTTGAAATGAATACCTGTGTTCCATGTTTCTTTGTATGCACCAAGACGTTCTACAACGATTGCATATGCCTGCGGTACAATACGGATACAGGATGCCAGGATCCAGAGTACAAGTACGATCAGTACTACAAAAAGAATAATTCCTGCCATGTTACTTACCCTCCTTTTCTTCCTTTACAATCAGTTTTACTCCCTGAACAGCTTCAATCGTCACGACTGTCTGTTCCGGTATTGTCACTCCATCAGAAGATGTTCTCGCCATCCACTCAATGTCATTGATACGGACCTGCCCGGTCTGCTCCAGGTTATTGATCGTCTGGATCACAACTGCTTTTTCACCGATCAGACTGTTCACATTTGTCTTTGGCACGCCTTTATTCATATAGCGGACTGCCAGTGGTCTTGTGAAGATCAAAAGGATCAGCGAAATAACCAGAAACAGGATCCACTGCACTAATATACCGGCACCCAGTCCGGATGCAATTGCAGCGATCAGTGCACCTCCTGCAAACCAGATCGTCGTCAGTCCCACTGTAATCGCCTCGATCACAAGAAGAACAGCCAGCACGATCATCCACATGATCGGTTCCATCCTATCCCCTCCTCTGCCTTGCCGCCTCGTACATCAATATACCGGCAGCCATGGCTGCATTAAGGGACTCCACCTGTCCACACATCGGGATCCGGATCAGACAGTCTGCTGCATCTGCTGCCTGCTCTGTCAGGCCTTTACCTTCGTTTCCGATCAGAAAAGCAGTTCCGTCTTTATAGGATTCCCTGTCATAAGAATTTTTACCCTGTAAATGTGCGGCAAAAAAGCGGATTCCTCTGTTTTGAAGTTTCTGTTTTAATGATACCACATCTTCCACATAGAAAAAAGGAATTCTGTAAACAGATCCCATTGTTGCACGGATTACTTTCGGATTCGTGATATCCACACAGGTTTTTGTCAGAAAAACACCGCTGACTCCGGCACCTTCACCGGTACGGATGATCGTTCCGGCATTTCCCGGGTCCTGAAGATCCTCAAGAACCATCAGAAGCGGCTTTTCTTCCTTAAGAAGATCTTCCAGTTCATAAGAAGGCTGTCTGAGTACGGTCAGAATTCCCTGCGGCGTCTGCGTATCACACATCTGTTTGAATACGCTGTTCTCAACCGCATCCCATGGGAATCGGCGCACTTTATTCATTACCTCTTCATCTTCCAGCATAGACTCTGCTACATAGATCTTCTCAATCCAGTCATCCGGAGCTTCGAGGAACATTTTTCTGCCTTCCGCAATAAAAAGTCCCTGCTCCCTTCTTGCCTTCGCCTTCTGGTTTAATTTTATGATATTTTTAACCTGTGTGTTCTGTGCACTGGAAATCATACAGTTACTCCTTTAATCCAGAACGGAGGCCGCCTGACGGTGGCCTCCGCTGTAAAAAACGTCATATTTTTATTTTTTATAGTTATGAGAAAGTGAGTTACATACCTCCCACATGTATGGGGATACATCTTTCTGCATAGCAAGTGCTTCATTGATATCGAAGTCCATGAATTCACCATGACGGTATCCAACAACCCGGCAGGATTTACCCTGTACAAGAAGGTCTACTGCAAGTGCACCCATCATAGATGCATATACACGGTCTTTACATGTCGGATTACCACCACGCTGCATATGACCAAGGATCGTAGCACGTGTCTCAATACCTGTAGCTGCTTCAATACGTCTTGCCATAGCCTCAGAATGACCGATGCCTTCTGCATTTACGATGATATGGTGTTTCTTTCCGGATTTACGGCTTGCGATGATATTGTTGATAAGCTTCTGCTCATCATAGTCATATTTCTCAGGGATCAGGACATCCTCTGCTCCATTGGCAATACCACACCACATAGCAAGGTATCCTGCGTTACGTCCCATAACCTCGATAATACTGCATCTTTCGTGAGATGTGGAAGTATCACGAACTTTATCAATTGCCTCCATTGCGGTATTTACAGCTGTATCAAATCCGATTGTATACTCTGTGCAGGCAATATCCAGATCGATCGTACCCGGAACACCGATTGTATTGATTCCAAGATTTGCCAGCTTCTGTGCACCTGCGAAAGAACCGTCTCCACCGATTACTACCAGCCCGTCGATTCCATGTTTTCTACAGATTTCTGCACCTCTCTGCTGTCCTTCCGGTGTACGGAATTCTGCACATCTTGCTGTATAAAGGATTGTACCGCCTCGTTCGATTGTATCTGATACGTCTCTGGCAGTCATATCAACAATCTCTTCATTAAGAAGACCGTTGTATCCCTTGTAAATACCTTTTACATTCAGCCCGCTGCTCAGTCCTCGTCTTACAACAGCACGGATCGCAGCGTTCATTCCCGGAGCGTCACCGCCACTTGTAAGTACACCGATGGTTTTTATCTGTTTCTCTGCCATGATTCATTCCTCCATCTCCAGGCTCCCTTTTATCGCTTGCATAATAATAGGAAACCTTGTTATCTGTTCTACACATATTCGTTGTATAGTGTAAAGCATTTTTAGAAGTTTTTCAATACTCTTTCCACAACTTTAACGTTGGAATCGCCATATTTTTTCTTTAATTCTTCTATTAAAAAGTCGCTGATCTGCACATGATATCCTGCCGGAAGGCGCTTCATCGCATTCACATCTTTCAGGTAGATCACGACTGCCGAAATCCCTGTTGCTCCTCTTAAATAATTCAGCAGTTCCTGTTCTTTCTGTGCGTAATCTTCACGGTCTTTGAACTGAATCCAGATTTCGCGAGGCATATCGTCAAAAGCTCTTACTTTCTCCAGAATCAGTTTACTCGGTTTATCATCCTCCGCATTGACGCGTCCCTGGATAAAGACTCTTGCATCTTCATTGATCAAAGTCTGCCACTTCTCGTAATCTCTCGGGAATACCACGATCTCCACAGTTCCCATCAGATCTTCTACTGTCAGGAACGCCATCACCTTATTATTTCTGGTATACTTGATCGTTTTTTCCGTGATCATTCCACCGATGATCACTTTCTGACCGTCATAAACCTTCGGAAGACCAGTCTCATCGTCCGGCTGGAAGTCCGTTGTTCTCGCAGAGATCATCTTTTCCATGATATTCTGATATTTTTCCAGCGGATGTCCGCTCAGATAAATTCCAAGTACCTCTTTTTCGAACGCAAGGATCATTTCTTTATCATATTCTTCCACATCCGGCATGCGGATCTCATAATCCTTTTTATCCTCTTCACTGACAAAATCAAACAGACTCATCTGGCCGGCAAAAGAGCTCTTCTTCTCCTGTGCGATACTGTCCACAATCTGTCCATATACCACCATCTTCTGGCGGCGATTGCCTTCCAGGCAGTCCAGTGCCCCGGCTTTGATAAAGTTCTCGATCGCACGTTTATTTACTGTTCCCGTCAGTCGCTCAATAAAATCTTTCAGCGAACGATATTCTCCATGTGCCTCTCTCTCCTCTACCAGTGCATCAATGACTGGTCGTCCCACACTCTTGATTGCAGAAAGCCCATAACGTATTGCACCATTATCAACTGAGAATCCATACGCCCCACGGTTCACATCCGGCGGAAGGATCTTAATATTCATCTTTCTGCACACCTGAATATACTCAGCCACTTTGATCGGCATTTCTATTACAGATGTCATAAGCGCTGCCATAAATTCTACCGGATAGTAATATTTCAAAAATGCAGTCTGATAAGAAACTACTGCATACGCAGCCGCATGAGATTTATTAAACGCATACTTTGCAAAATCAATCATCTCATCGTAGATCTTATTCGCAGTCTGTTCAGAAATTCCGTTTGCAATGCAGCCCGGCACGCCCTCTGCCTCGTTTCCGTAAACAAAGTTCTGACGTTCTTTCTCCATGACAGCCGCTTTTTTCTTTGACATCGCACGACGGACAAGGTCACTTCGTCCCAGCGTATAACCAGCCAGATTACGCACGATCTGCATAACCTGCTCCTGATATACGATACATCCATACGTCGGCTTCAGAATAGGCTCCAGCTGCGGGCAGTCATACTTAATTGTATCCGGACGGTTTTTACCACGGATATACTGTGGAATAAAGTCCATCGGACCCGGACGATACAGTGAGATTCCCGCGATCACATCTTCCAGACTCTGCGGTTTCAGTTCTTTCATGAAGTTCTTCATTCCCGCACTTTCCAGCTGGAACACACCGTCTGAATGGCCCGTGCCAAGAGAATCCAGCACTTTCTTATCATCATAATCAATATGCTGCATATCCAGCTTTACGCCGGTATCCTGCTCGATCAGGTGCACGGCATTCTGAATAACCGTCAGGGTGCGAAGTCCCAGGAAGTCCATTTTCAGAAGTCCCAGTTCTTCCAGTGTCGTCATCGTAAACTGCGTAACGATCGAACCATCCGATGCTCTGGAAAGCGGCACATACTCTGAAACATCCTTCTGACTGATCACAACGCCGGCGGCATGCATGGAAGTATGACGCGGAAGTCCTTCCAGACGCTTTGCCGTATCGATCAGTTCATGAATCTCTTTATCCTCTTCATAAGTTTTTCTGAGTTCCGGATTCATCTGCAATGCTTTATCGATCGTGATATTCAGTTCCTGCGGAATCATCTTCGCAATATTATCTACCTGCGCATACGGCAGATCCATTACTCGTCCGACATCACGGATAACACCTCGCGCTGCCAGCGTACCGAAGGTAACGATCTGGACGACACAGTCATCTCCGTACTTTCTTCTTACATAATCAATAACTTCCTGTCTTCTTTCGAAGCAGAAGTCAACGTCAATATCCGGCATGGACACTCGTTCCGGATTCAGGAATCGCTCAAACAGCAGATCATAACGGATCGGGTCCAGCTGTGTGATTCCAAGCGTGTACGCAACAAGACTTCCCGCCGCGGAACCACGTCCCGGTCCGACCATAATGTCATGGTCACGGGCATATTTAATGAAATCCCACACGATCAGGAAATAGTCAACATATCCCATGTTCTTGATCGTTGAAAGCTCATAATTCAGACGTTCTTTCAATTCGTCTGTAACCGGCTGATAACGTTCCTCCAGACCTTTAAAACACAGTTCATTTAAGTATTCCCATGAAGTATAACCTTCCGGAACATCGAATTTCGGCAGCTTTGTCACACCGAATTCAATCTCAACATGACAACGCTCTGCAATCTTGTGCGTATTTTCCAAAGCTTCTGTCGCATATGGAAAAAGACGTTCCATCTCTTCCGGAGATTTTACATAATACTGGCCGCCCTCATAACGCATACGGTCCTGATCTGCAAGCTTCTTTCCGGTCTGCAGACAGAGCAGTACATCATGTGGCTGTGCATCCTCTGCAAGTGTATAATGTACGTCATTCGTCGCTACCAGATCAATTCCCGTCTCACGATGCATCTTGAGCAGCTGCTGGTTGACATTCTGCTGCTCCGGAATGCCATGATCCTGCAGTTCCAGGAAAAAGTTTCCCTTACCGAAGATATCTTGATAACGCAGTGCTGCTTTCTTTGCATCTTCATACATGCCACGCGTGAGATATCTCGCCACTTCACCGGCAAGACACGCACTCAGTGCAATGATGCCTTCATGATATTTCTCCAGAAGCTGAAGGTCTACTCGCGGTTTATAATAGAATCCCTCCACGAATCCCTTAGATACGATTTTCATCAGGTTTGCATAGCCCTGATTATTCTCTGCCAGAAGGACCAGATGATAATAACGGTCCTCTCCACTTCCCGCCTCACGGTCAAACCGGGAACCAGGTGCTACATAAACCTCGCAGCCAAGAATCGGATTGATTCCGGCGGCTCTCGCTGCACGATAAAAATCAATCACACCATACATCACGCCATGGTCCGTAATGGCTGCACTGTCCATGCCAAGTTCCTTGACACGTTCCACATATTCTTTTATCTTATTCGAACCATCCAGAAGACTGTATTCTGTATGGACATGAAGATGTGTAAAATTCATATTCTCATCCTTTGCCTGTTATAAAAACTTTATTGCCAAACCATCATTATAACAGTTATTTCACCAGATAAATCCTGCGGTCTTTGATCTGAATCTTGCCTTCTTTCAAAAGGTGGCCGACTGCACGCTTAAATGCATTTTTGCTCAGGCCAAACTCTCTGCGAATCACTTCCGGTGAAGCCTTATCATCAAACGGCAGTACCCCTGCAAACTCCTCAATAATCTCCAGGACATTTTCTGCATCCTCGTTGATCTGAAGATATGCTTCCTGACGGTCACTGACATCCATCTTTCCGTCTTCTTTCACTCTTGTTACGCGCAGGTCAAGAACAGTTCCCGGACGGTATTTGCCCTTTGCTTCTCTTGCCGGAATTAATGCAGAATATTTATTATCAACTGCAACAAACACACCAAAGTTCTCACTGATCTGGTAAACACGACCTTTTACCTGATCTCCTTCTTTATAAGGAGTCTCCTTTGACAGGTATGGATATACTTTCATAGTTGCGCAGAGACGGCTGCTCTTATCCACATAAACTGCAACCAGGCACTCCTGTCCTTCAAAAATACGGGTAGTCTGCTCATGATATGGAAGAAGAAGATCTTTCTCCAGTCCCCAGTCAAGGAAAGCACCGATTCTTGTCACCTGTTTTACTTTCAGAAGTCCGGCCTGTCCTACCATAAGGAGTGGCTCATTTGTTGTCGCGATCAGACGGTCCTGAGAATCTTTATAAATAAAAACTTCCAGTTTATCTCCTGCTTTTGTGCCTGCCGGAACCTGTTTTGCAGGCAAAAGTATCTGATGTTTTGTATCCGCATTCATATTTTCCGCGAGATATACCCCAAACTCTACGGACTTCACAACCAGTAAAGTCTGCTTCTTTCCTAATTCGATCATATTTTTCCTCCAAATTTTCTATATTTAAGCTGCATCCTTCGATACACAGTTATTTCATTTCTTTATTTAAATTCAACGACTGCATATGGTTCTCCATTCTGGTCATTCAGAAGGATCGTTGTCTTATTGTCATCTATTGCCTTCGCCGGACAGATCACATCATTCAGTCTCGCCTGCTGTTTATATTCCGCACGCATCTGATGAATCCTAAAATTCTCCGGCAGGTAATCCATTGCCATCTGCACATACTGGCAGTTATTTACATGATGATTCGTATCCAGATGATGTTTCTGCACGGTAAATGAATCCTGCTTCTCATACTCCTCCGGAAGCATAATCTTTCTTGGTGCATACTCCATATCCAGCTTCGGCTCCATCTTTCCGTCTTTTCCCATGTATCCATTGGTATCCCTTGGCTCCAGACGGACCGGAAGTCCATTCTCCGCATCAATATATGTCCAGAAAGTATTTGCATACGCCAGACGCTCTCCGCCTTCTGTTTCCATCGTAAAGTTACGCAGGCCCATAAATCCACGGAATCCATATGCCCAGGTAGATGTTTTTATCTGTTCTCCCATATACGGATAACGATCCACGATCACCTGCCATGCGGACAATACCCAGAAACGCTTCCACTCTTTCAGTACATCAATTCCAAGCCCGACTTCTTCTGACTGAAAGGTACTGCAGTCCTGAAAATAATTCAGGATTCCCGGAAGTGTTAATAATCCATTTTCTCCAATTTCACTGTAGCGGACACGTCCGCTGAAACTATATGCCATACTTTCACTCTCTTTCATAACTGCCAGCTACTTTATTACTGTTCACATCAACACTTTTACTCTGTTGTTTATTCTATCATGTGTTTTATCTTAAGGTCAATTACAGTGTTCTCTACAGGCAGAAAAAAAGCACCTCTTCCGAGGTGCTCCAGTTAGCAGGGCTACAAGGATTCGAACCTTGAACTGACGGAGTCAGAGTCCGTTGCCTTACCGTTTGGCGATAGCCCTTTATTGTTTTTCGCTTGCTCATCGCTCGCGACGAATGTTATTATATTACAGGGTTTCAAAAAAATCAACCCCTTTTTTTAATTTTTTTAAAAATTTTTTTGAGCTGATTTTTCTGAAAATTTCCACTGTTTTTACATCGGAGACAATTCCTTCTCATACACTTTCTTATGTGCCCGCTTCTGCTGGTACATGACACTGTCTGCCTTTTCCATGACCTGCTCCAGACTCATTACTTCATGGTCTTTTACAATCTCTACGATCCCACAGCTGAAACTCTTGATATAACTCCTCGTTGTTTCCTGTGCAAACTCATTCTGCATCCCCAGAATACGCTCTTCCGCATCCTTTTTCGTACAGTCCACCAGAATCATACAAAACTCATCGCCGCCGATCCTTGCAAAGATATCCTTTTCACGTATATGGCTCTTTACTGTATTTACAAAATACCGAAGATACCAGTCACCCTCACCATGTCCATAATTGTCATTTACATATTTCAGATGATCCAGGTCACAGTAACAGAATGCAAGTGCCTCTCCTGTCTTAAGCAGTTCCTCTGCTTTCTCCTGAAAGAAAAAAAGATTTCCAATTTTAGTCAGCGTATCCATATGTGCCTCTGCCATCAGAAGCTGACTATAACTTTCAGCACGCTCCGCATGACTCTTTTCTTCTTCGGCAATACGCTTCAGAGTTTCCTCTCTCTCCTGCAGCTGTTCTGTCATCGTATTAAAGGCCTCAGAAAATTCTCCCAGATAAGACACCGTCTGCGAATAATCACCTTTTGCTACCTGTTTTGCCTGCCAGGTCAGATGATTAAGATTCGCATGGATATTCTTCAGATTCTCACACAGAAAATTGTCACGTGCAGGCATAACACCAGAAAGGTCTCCCCTGGACAAAGCTGCAGAGTATGCTTTCATCTCTCTGACTGCCTTATCCAGAAACTGCAGTCCCATACCCAGTTTCCGATAAGGTTCATCCAGTTCATTGATATCCAGAGGCTGAACCTTTGCATCATATAAGATACTTCTTAAATACTCAAATAATAACTCACAGTTTCTTTCTTCCATTCAGTCAACCTCTGATTTTTCCATTCATTCCTCTACAGTCGCATGAAAACGGCATACACGGTCTCCTGTCGCCCAGCAGTCTACTTCGATTGCCGTATACGGTTTTCCTGAGTATGTCGACAGAATACCGGAAATAAATCCCTCATCATAATTACATACGGTTTCCCCAAGTACCGGAAGCCCGGAGCAGTCAGCATCTTCCGCTACTGTCAGAACGATTTTTCCGCTTTCTTCATCTACATCTTCGATTCGAAGGACACCAATCTTCATTTCCTGCATTTTTCGCTGCAGTTCATTAATAAAAGAATCCAGAGGCTGATCCATGTTCAGCATATTTTGGGCAAAATATTCTCCTGCCATACGTCCTGCGCTGCGGAAAATCTCAATCTGCTGGTCCTTTCCATAACGACGGATCAGTTCTTCTTTCAGAGAATATTCCAGCATTCTGTATACAATAACCGGAAGTTCCTCTCCAAGATTCCCACGACTGTTCTCATCATATTTTAAATATTCTTCAAACTGGATCGGTTTTCTTCCCGCCAGGAAAATATTTTCTTCCATAATATCCAAACCTCTTTTCTGTCATAATATCTGCGAATTACTTCATTCAATACAACATCACAACTTTAATATCATAATAATCTATCTGTGGTTTTATGTCAATTTTGCACGCTAACTTTACCGTAAAATCGCCTCGATTTATTGTCTGTGTAAAATATTCTTCTATATTAAGTAAAATTTTAATGCCGTTCACCGGGAATAATGGTATAATAAGCATTATTATAGTTACTTATTATTTACAGTAATATAAATTCACCTTAACAAATCAAAAAAGGAGAAATCAGATGAGAGCAACTAATCTGACCCTGCTCACCGATTTATATGAATTAACCATGATGCAGGGCTATTTTAAGAACCCGACCAATCAGACCGTAATCTTTGATATGTTTTATCGTGTCAACCCATGCGGCGGTAGCTTTGCTATCACAGCCGGTCTGGAACAGATGATTGAATATATTGAAAACCTTCATTTTACAGACGAAGATATTGAATACCTGAGAAGTCTCAATATCTTTGAAGATGATTTCCTGGAATATTTAAGATCTTTCAGATTCACCGGAGATATTTATGCAATTCCTGAAGGAACTGTTGTATTCCCGAGAGAACCACTCGTAAAAGTCATTGCTCCGATCATGGAGGCTCAGCTTGTAGAAACTGCAATCCTGAATATCATTAACCACCAGAGCCTGATTGCTACTAAAGCCGCAAGAGTCTGCTACGCAGCCCGCGGAGACGGAATCATGGAATTCGGACTTCGTCGTGCCCAGGGACCGGATGCCGGTATCTACGGTGCACGTGCAGCTGTGATCGGTGGTTGCGCCGGAACCTCTAACGTTCTGACCGGCCAGATGTTTAATGTACCTGTTCTGGGTACCCACGCACACAGCTGGATCATGAGCTTCCCGGATGAATACACGGCATTTAAGACATATGCTAAAATGTATCCGAATTCCTGCACACTGCTGGTAGATACCTACGATGTTCTGAAGTCCGGTGTTCCGAATGCAATCCGCGTATTCGAAGAAATGCGAGAAGAAGGAATTAAACTTACCCATTACGGTATCCGTATCGACAGTGGTGACCTGGCATACCTTTCAAAAGAAGCCTATAAGATGCTGGCTGCTGCCGGTTTCGATGATGCTACGATTTCCGCATCCAGTGACCTGGACGAATACCTGATCGACAGCCTTAAGACTCAGGATGCAAAGATCAATTCCTGGGGTGTTGGAACTAACCTCATCACCAGTAAAGATAACCCTGCATTCGGCGGTGTATATAAACTTGCTGCTGTTAAAGATGCAGACAGCACAAACTTCACCCCTAAGATCAAACTTTCCGAGAATACTGAAAAGGTTACAAATCCTGGTAATAAAACCGTTTACCGTATTTACAGTAAATCCACCGGAAAGATCAAAGCCGATCTGATCAGTCTCGTTGATGAAGTCTTTGATCCGGAAGAGACAATGATCATCTTTGACCCGACTGATACATGGAAAAAGACCAAAGTTCTCGGCGGAACTTACGAACTTCGTGAACTTCTGGTTCCTGTTATCCGCGATGGTAAACGTGTCTACACTTCTCCGGAAGTTATGGATCTTCGTGAATATTGCCAGAAAGAACAGAAGACTCTGTGGGATGAATCCCGCCGTCTGGTAAATCCGCAGAAAGTATACGTAGACCTTTCCCAGAAGCTCTATGATCTCAAGAAAAATCTTCTCGAAGAAATGAGCGAAAAAACTCTCGACTGAGCATTTTCCATACAGGATGCCTGTACGTAATTATTGAATTCCATTCATACTCCCCTCTCACCTTTCATATACTGGAAGATGAGGGGGGATTTTTATGATTACGGATTATACTCGTCTTATCAATAAAGAGCATCCACTTCCAGCCGATTATGTTCCCCATAATCTGGTTGATATTGGCCTTCCATTTGCCTGTGCGCCAGCTGACCCACGTCGTCTTCTTGAGAAAAAGACTGCCTGTGCGACCCTGGAACTCATCACCCGCGCCCATCAGGAGGGTATCAGTCTGTACTGTATCTCCGGATATCGGTCTTACACCCGTCAAAAAGAACTTTATCGTCATGACGATTACGTAGCAGCACCCGGAACAAGTGAACATCAGAGCGGCCTTGCCTTAGATCTTTCCTGTCCGTCCGTTGAAATGGAACTTATCGAAGCCTTTGCTGATACCCCGGAAGGTATCTGGCTTGCCCGCCATGCACCGCTCTACGGATTTATCCTGCGTTATCCGAAAAATAAAGAATCCATCACAAAATACCCTTACGAGCCCTGGCACATACGTTATGTAACCCGCTCGCTCTCCACTTACCTCACAAAAACCGGTATGGTTCTGGAAGAATATTACGCCATGTCAGAAAATATCGCACTATAAATTACTGTTCATTCTTTCTGCGCAAATACTATAGCAGTTTAACGCGTTAATTTGCTTTATTTTTTTCAGATAATGTGTTATACTGTTACTCGATTAAAAAACACTTATTTACAGTAACAAAAATACTGTTCCAGAATAAATGGAACCATGGAGGAAATCTAGCATGTCAATTAAAATCAATCATGAACTTCCACTTCCGGAGGTCCTGAAAAGCGAATATCCGTTGACCGAAGAACAGAAAAACGTTAAGAAACAGCGTGACGAAGAAATCCGCCGTATCTTCACCGGTGAATCTGATAAATTTGTTGTTCTGGTCGGACCTTGCTCCGCAGACAATGAATACACTGTATGTGAATATGTAAACCGCCTGAAAAAGGTTGCAGATAAAGTATCTGATAAATTGATGATCATTCCACGTGTATATACCAATAAACCTCGTACTACCGGTGACGGATATAAGGGAATGCTTCATCAGCCGGATCCGGATAAAGCCCCTGACCTTCTTGCCGGAATCATTGCTATCCGAAAAATGCATATTCGTGTTCTTCAGGAAACAGGTCTTTCTTCTGCTGATGAAATGCTCTATCCTGAAAACCGCAGCTATCTGGATGATGTTCTCTCTTATGAAGCAATCGGTGCACGTTCTGTAGAAAATCAGCAGCATCGTCTGACCGCCAGCGGCATGGATATCCCGGTAGGTATGAAAAACCCGACCAGCGGCGATCTGTCTGTTATGCTGAACTCTGTAATCGCAGCACAGCATCCGCATCATTTCATCTACCGTGGATGTGATGTAGAAACAAGCGGTAACCCTCTGGCTCACACGATCCTTCGTGGCGGTGTTAATAAATATGGCCAGACAATCCCTAATTATCATTATGAAGATCTTATGCGTCTTTATGACTTATATGGTAAAAAAAATCTGGCAAATCCGGCAGTTATTGTGGATGTCAACCATTCCAACTCCGGAAAGCAGTACAAAGAACAGATTCGTATCGTAAGTGAGGTTCTTCACAGCCGCAATTACAACCCTGATGTCAAAAAACTTGTCAAAGGTGTCATGATCGAAAGTTATCTGCTGGAAGGCCGTCAGGATATCAGCGATCATATGACTCCTGGCTGTTCCATCACAGACCCATGCCTTGGCTGGGAAGATACCGAGCGCCTGATCTACGATATCGCCGAAAAATGCTGATGATAGCTTTTTACAACTAAAAAAATCCGGAAGCTCTCTTTTTATAAGAAAACTTCCGGGTTTATTTTTTATTGCTCCATCTGCCGTCCCAAAAATCCTGCTGCCGTTTTTACCAGCATCTGCTCAGAATTACCGAATTTCTCTCCGGCTCCTTTTCCCATCAGTGATACAGACCCAATCGGATCGCCTGCACAGATAATTGGCTGAACGATCAGTTCAACAGACTGTTCTTTTTGATTTTCCACAAGCGAAGGACTTCTCCTTCCACCTGCATGAAAACATTTCATCTCTCTTTCTGCAATCAGCCTGTCCAGTTCCCTGCTGATCACTTTTCCCATAAGCTCTTTACTGCCCTGTCCGGATGCAGCTACAACCTGGTCATGATCTGTAATACAGGCAACCATTCCCGTTGTCTGCGCCAGTGACTCTGCATATTCCCTGGCAAAAACGCTCAGTTCTCCGATAGGGGAATATTTTTTCAGAATCACTTCGCCCTCTTTGTCAGTAAAGATTTCCAGTGGTGTTCCTTCCTTAATCCGCAGTGTACGACGAATTTCTTTTGGAATAACAACTCTTCCAAGATCATCGATGCGGCGGACGATTCCTGTCGCTTTCATGTGCTTTATGTTCCTCCTGTTGTTTTTCCGTATTTTACAAGTTACTGCTCACAGTACCTTTTTATTATCCCTGCCTGGAACATTCCAGGTGATGTATGGATATTATATGGAAAAAAAGGAGAATTATGTACTTTACTAAAAAAATGATATTTCATATGAAAGCGCTTATCTATAATATCTGCGGATCGTTTCAAGCCTTTCCTCATTGATTTTTCCAGGAACAGGTTCCGGTCTTGCAAAA
This sequence comes from Holdemanella biformis, assembly GCA_963605995.1. Lineage (GTDB taxonomy): Bacteria > Bacillota > Clostridia > Lachnospirales > Lachnospiraceae > Blautia_A. Next base: position 23,154 of record CAVCYJ010000007.1, read on the forward strand.
TAGAAGCCCTGCAGAAGATCGACATCAAGTTCCAGTACTTTACGGATTTCCTCCGGTGTCTCCAGGCCTTCTGCTACGATCTTCATATCTCGTTTATGCGCATATGCGACAATATTTGCAACGATCTGCTGTTTATCCGGATCTGTATCAATATCACGGATAATAGAAAGATCCACTTTGATATACTTCGGTGCCAGATCCAGAAGACTCTTTTCATTACTGTATCCACTTCCATAGTCATCCAGTGCAAACGTTCCGGAAAATCCCGGTGCATTTTTCTTATGTTCCAGTGCACCATAATCCAGTGATTCCTCTTCCGTGATCTCAATAACAAGCTGCTTCTGCAGATCTGCAAAGCACCTGCTAAACTCATTCTCATCTTCTTTCGTCATATGCTGACTCGCGATAGAATTTACAAACAGAAGTGCATCGCCTTTGATCTTCTTCTTTTCTTTCAGCTCTGTAAAGGTCTCTGCTGCCTTAAACATCGTCATACGCTCAATTTCACGCAGCGCGCCTTCTTCTCTTGCAATCTTCATAACTACATCCGGTCTCTTCAAAATCGGAAGGTCTGATCTCATCAGAGCTTCATATGCCTCGATCTTACCGGTTTTTGCAGATATAATAGGCTGGAAATAATACGTAACCAGTTCTTCTTCAACAAAGCGGTGGAATTCCTTACGAATCTGACTGTCACGGAACTCCTCCTCATATTCTTCCTGATTAAATTCTGCGATTCTTCCCTTCTCTGACCGCTTCACCTGATACATGGCAAAATCAGCATGCTTTCTCATTACACCGAGACTGTTACTGTCTTCCGGATACCAGGCAATACCGCCGGAAATACTCAGATGAAATTCCTGTCCGTCCGGTAAACGGATAATCTTGGATACAATCGTCTCTTTCAGTTTCGCAATTTCCTCACGAATCGCATTCTGGCTCTCGTATCCATAAAACAGAAGATTAAATTCATCCCCCGAAATATGTGCACACAATGTTCCTTTCGGGGTTCCCTCTTCCAGACAGAAACCTGCCTGACGGATATATTCATCACCCCAGTCATGTCCAAATGTATCATTCGTATATTTCAGGTTGTCCAGATCCATCATAACAAATGCCGCATGACCGATTCTTTTTTTTCTGCCGAATATCGCTTCACTTTCCCGCTTAAATGCACGGCGGTTATAAAGCCCCGTCAAAGCATCGTAATCTCGCTCATGCTCGATACGAAGCCGTTCTCTCATAGAAATCGTTACATCTTCAACCAGTCCGATCTGAACCCAGTCTTCGTTTTTTGTTTCCATTCGTACATATCGAACACCCTTTTCCGGAATTCGTACACAATATAATTTCGTATTTCCTGATTCTGTTTTATAAAGATGTTTTTTCGTATATTCACTCAGAATATTCTTAAACATCTCGATATCCAGAAAAGCTTCCACATTTAATGAAATTCCCAGGATCGTGAAAAAATTCTTTGTATAATAAACACTGCCGGTATCCATTCTGAGTTCATATCCGCCAATCTCCACACTGGCCATTTCCATAATGCGCAGGAATTTTGTGGATGTATTCAGGACTTCCCTGCTTAAACCCGTGATTGCAGTAGAAAACTGATCCAGCTCACGTATTCCTGTCTCCGACAGGCTTGGAATAACTTCCTGATTACGCTGCACCGCCGAAACTTCATCTGACAACTTTGATACCGGTTTTGCCAGACGCCGGCTTACAACAAAACTGCTTATCAATCCAAACAGTAACGTCGCCAGAATCGTCAGTTTAAGAAGCATCATAACATAATTTGTAAACGCATAGAGGTTCTTATCCTGGACAATCCCGATCAACAACCACTGTTCATCAGAAAACGGTGCATTTTTATTATACAGGTTCAGTGGATATGTCGATGCAATGTAGTGCTCACTCCATACATTTGCTTCATAAACATTCTTCGCCGTACGAGTCATTTCAATTTCTTCATCCGAAAGGCTCAGCCATTTATTAGTCTTTGAAGAAGAATCTACTACTTTTATGGAAATTGCATCATCCTTAAGCGAGTCTTCTGTTTCAGCTACCAGATAAGTTCCTGTGCTGTTATTCTGCAGCTCTTCATAAGGAATCATTTCCTGAAGATAACTGGTCATGATCTCCACGCCAACAACGCCATAAACTGTTCCATCCGAAAGGATCAACGGCATGGAAAAAGCAATGACCGGACGATCATCTCCTTCGAGTGTATAAGACGCCGGCGTCCAGTGTCCATAATCGAATGCGTTCAATTTTTCACTGTCATTATAAGCCTCCTGAAAAACAGGATACAAAATCCCATTTTTTCCATAGCCTTTATATTTTATGGCCGGTGTCCATCCTCTGTCTGTAGAAATTCCCAGAGATTTCACCAGTTTTACCGGAGAACGTTCCAGTAAAAGATCATGATTTTTCTCAGATGCGGCAGTTGTCGGGTCCTGATCTCTTATATATACGCACGGCATAAGAGAATCAATCTCTTTATTATCCAGATCATCCGTATTTAAAATTACAAAGATACCATTTACGGATCTGTGACGCATCGTACTGATCAGGCTGTCACTGATACTTTCGAGAAGATTCGTACTCTGTTCATCATTATTTACAAGCTCTGCAACGCTGATATTTTCTTTTACAGTCTGATTTTCAACTGCTGTATTAATCGTTCCGGCCAGGGATGTAAGATTCTGATCTTCTTCCAGAGTACTCTGGAGATAATTCTGCCGGTTCTCTACCTGTTTTTTCAAAATATCCGTGGCATTGCTGTTCAGCTGCGTTCCAACGTTTCCAAAATACAGTGTTCCAATCAGAAGAACTACCTCTATTCCAAAAACGATCAGCATCGCCATAAATATAGATTTAAAAATCGATTTTCCCTGTTTCTTACGCTGCTCCATCCAGAGAATCCTCACTTTCCGTAATCAGTTACCGTGTACGCCTCAGACCTTATCTCAATCTTCATAAGCCTGAAGCTTTTCCAGAGTCTCCTCATACCAGCTGTCAAAGTAATCATCAGAAACAAACTCAGCTGTAGCCTCTTCCATACTCTGTCCCTCACTGATGCGTTCTTCTACTGTCTGACGGTCAGAATCCGCAAGGTCACTCATTGCATACTCCAGTACAGAACGAGAATCCTGTGCTCCTCTAAATGACGGAGTCGTATATAGTTCATTATTATTTATAGTTTCTACAGCTTCTGTAAGAACTGCATCCATAGATTCAGAAAGTCCTGTTCCACTCTTACGGATTTCAACCATATCGGTAGCTTCTTTTGTAACAGGCATATATCCGGAACCAATAGAAAATCCGGTATTATTCTCAGGTTCAGTAAACCATTTCAGAAATTCTACACTTGCCTTAATCTCCTCTTCTGAGCCTTTTGTTACAACCATTCCTGCACCCTGCTGCACTGCCCATTTTTCTCCGTCGGCAAATTGCGGGGCCGGAAGCACTTCCAGTTCAATATCATGTAATTCGGTTTCACTGGTCATAACCTGTTTCGGAAAGAATGTCGCACTTGAAGTAGAACCTGTATATGCAAGAATATTTCCGGTCTTGATATCGTCACTGCGGAATCTGCCTGATGCAGCAAAGTATCCCTTTACATAAGGAACATAATAGTTATCCCAGAGTTTACGGACAATTTCTTTATCAAAATTAAGTTTCATCTTTCCATCTTCAACGTCAAAAAGATTACCGCCTAACTGTCTTGCTCCCACGAGCATATAGTTTGCCATAGCATCACGTCCAAAAAGAGCTTTACCATCATCCGGTTCTTCTGTCTGCTCATCTGTCCAGTTATAATATTTCTCAGCAGTTTCTACCAGTCCTTCTACCGTCTCAAGATCTGACTCACTGGTACCTGTAGCGTCCGCAAATTTCTGCCAGTCTGTTTTATTCAGGAAAAGAAGTTCTGTAGATTTTGCAACCGGGAATATCTTAATGCTGCCATCACCGGAGAAATCACCTTCTTTTAAATAAGCATCAATATAAGCTTCTTTTTCTTCATCTGTGAGATAGTCGCTAAGGTCCACAACATCTCCCATTTCATCCAGTTTATATGCCGTATCTGCATAAGCAGAAAAAATATTTGGCATGTCAGATGCGCCAACCTTCTCCTCCGCAGCGTCCATAACGTTTGTTTCCAGTTCATTTACACTTCCCTGGGTGGAGCTTTCAACTGTAATTCCTTTTTCTTTTCCAACAGTATCATTAAAAGTATCTACCAGTGCATTAAATGAATCCAGCTGTTCACCGCTATAGTATGTCCAAAGTGTCAGTGTAACCGGTTCTGATGATTTTGTTCCTCCTACAGCACATCCTGTAAGTGTTCCTGCCAGTAACGCAGCTCCAGTAAGGCATGCAATCAGTTTCTTTCTGTTCATGATGTTCTCCTTCCACCAGGCCATTTCCGCATATTTATATTTATGCTATTGTGTTTAATTATATCATCTAAATCTCTGCACTTCAACACACTAAACTGTTTTGGTCGTTCCCGCACCAAATTATTATATTTTTATAAAATTTCAGGATAGCCCTTTACTTTTTTGCATAACAGGGTTATAGTTTCAATGTACTTATTATGTAGTATTGATTACTACGTTATATGTTTTTAGTTATTTGTCAGGAGGCATTATTATGAAACTTAAATTAAAAGATCCCTGGAGCGCTATCACACATGGTATTGCATTACTTCTTGCAGCTGCCGGCGCAGCACCTTTACTTTTAAAAGCAGCCCACGGTGAAAACGCCCCGCTGCACATTACAGCACTTGCTGTTTTTATCCTCACCATGATTCTTCTCTATACAGCAAGCACGGTTTACCATTCTGTAGATTCTACAGAAAAAGTAAACCGTCGCCTGCGCAAAATGGACCATATGATGATTTTTGTTATGATTGCCGGAAGTTACACCCCGATCTGCCTGATTGTCCTTCATAATAAGATTGGTTATATCCTCTGTGCTCTTGTGTGGAGCATTGCAATTCTCGGCATGCTTCTGAAGGGACTCTGGATCACCTGCCCGAAATGGCTTTCTTCCGTACTTTATATCGGAATGGGATGGATCTGTGTACTCGCATTTGTTCCAATCTTTCATTCCCTTCCGCGTGCCGGATTTGGCTGGCTCCTCGCCGGCGGTATTATCTACACGATCGGTGGTGTGATCTATGGTTTGAAACTTCCATTATTTAATGCCCGTCATAAGAACTTTGGTTCACACGAAATCTTCCATGTGTTTGTTATGCTTGGAAGTGCCTGCCACTTTATCGTAATGTATTTCTTCGTATCTACCCTGCCAATCTGAGGCAGGGTATTTTTTCTCGAATATTCCCTCTCTTATAAAGTATTTTTTCAGCTTTCTTCCAGCCAGAAGTCCATGAGTTTCAGTTTTTCCTTTCTCGTAAGCTGTTTGATCGCATATTCCCGGCTCATTGCTTCTTCTTTCGTCGCATATCCCTCGTAATACACAAGTTCCACAGGACGCTTTGCTCTTGTATATTTCGCCCCTGCTTTCCCCTCATTATGTGCCTTCAGCCGCTTCTCCACACTGTTTGTCCACCCCGTATAAAGCGTTCCGTCCGCACACTTTACCATATATGTATAGTTCATAAATTACCTCATGTCTTCTGCACTGATTACTTACCCTGCATATCTATGTAAAGAACAGCTTCAGGGCTCTGAAAACTCTGAAAATCCCATCTGCCATTCTTATTCGTCACTGTTTACAGCAACTTTTATTTCTATTAAAAAGCAGTCGGTTACAGAATCGTATTTTTCTCAGAAAAACAGCAGGTAGGCAAATACCGACTGCGGATTTTTTATTCCCACCTGCTTTATTATACGTTTCATTTTTATTTTTGTGAATAGCTTACGGAAGATATGCAATCGGATCTATCGGCTCTCCATTCTTTTTCATGGCAAAATAAAGATTGCTGCCTTCCTTGCTGTAATATTTTGTCGGAGCTGCCACATACCCGATCACTTCGCCCTCTTTCACGGTATCGCCTTCCTGAACAGTCAGATCCGTCAGCTGTCCATAAATAGCCTGATATCCGCTTCCGATTTCCATTGTTACCGTCGTACCGGTCTGTGCGCTGTCTTCAATCGAATAAACAGTTCCCGGAACAGAGGCCAGAACAGGAGCACCTTCTACTGCCTGAACAGCAATTGCCGGACTCAGTTTATACTGATCCAGTGTCGGAAAATATACCGTCTGATCCATGTTATAATCCATAAGAATGTTACCGTCCACCGGCCACTCCATCAATGTATCCTCTGAAAAACTTAATTTTGGTGCTTCCTGTACACTCGCAGATGTATTTACTGTTGTATTCTGTGTAAGATCCTGCTGTGCAGAAAGAGAATTCTCCGCAGTTAATGTACTCTCTACTGAAGAACTTCCTGTTTCTGCAGCTACAGTGTCTCCTGTCTGTGTACCAGATGCTGCCATATCTTCATCTTTCGTCAGATCCGCTCCCGTACCTTCATCCACCGCAGAATTATCATCAATTTCTGCTTCCACAAGACTTGTTCCTGCATCAACCGCATTATCCGGTGTGATTTCCGTACTCAGTCCTTCATCATAATATGAAGGAACTTTTTCCGGGATCGTTTCATCCTTTCCGGAAGTCCCCAGTTGATATGCTCCAATTCCAGCCGCCGCCAGAACTGCCAGAAGAGCCGTATTTGCTACATATTTTGCGATTCTGCCTTTTGTCATATTCTTTTCACCTCTGCTCATAATCATTCCGTGACCAATTGCTTCTGCTGTCACTTTTTTACTATATCTACAGGGTGTCCAGAATACTGCAAATTATACCATTTCCAATAATTTTTCTTTTTCAATCATCATTACAAGATTTCTTCCGCTTTTGTAAGTTCCATCAATGGAAAATATGTATCCAGAATTTCCTGCCAGCTTTTCCCCTCTTTTGCCAGCTCATTTCCTCCATACTGAGAAAAACCAAGTCCATGCCCTTTTCCCTTACTCAGGAATCGTACCTGATCCCCTATATTCTGTATTGAAAAATCAGTAGAAGCAATTCCCATTCCGGCCACAAACGACTCTGCTTCCAGAATATTTTCATCCGCTATAAGGCTTATAATGTATCCACTGTCCTCTCTCTCTGAAACTTTCAATTCCTCCGGAAGCTGTTGCTTTGCTATGTAAGTACTGTTCAGATAATCCGAAGCTTTCTTGTCTGCACTGCTGTCCACAGCTTTCAGATATGCGTATGTTTCATCATGAAAAGCAGTCTTTCCATCCCTTGTCTGTCCCGCGCTGATCTCATGATACGGCACCAGTTTCAGTTCTCCATCTACTGTCAGAATCTGTCCCGAAGTATCTTTTACAGCCTCCTCATAAACTGTATTTGATTTTTCCCACATTTTCCACCAGTTTGGAATCACCGCCCTCAGTTCCCGGCTGATTTCAAAAATACTTTCACTCTTTTTACTGTCATCATCGCTTTCTTCCAGCTTTCTGTACAGATTACTTCTTGCAATGACTGCCTGTGCTTTTAAAGCTTCCATTTCATAATCTGAGTCAATCTGAAATGCCAGAAGTACCGGCAGAACTGCTTCCGGATCCGCTTTTCGGTTCAAAACCACCATATCATATCCATTTATCAGTATCGTTATAAAATATGGAAGCAACATCAATACGATCATATTTGAAAAATACATATGTCTACCTTTTTTCATACTACTCATGCAGGCCCTTATGGCTGCTGTTCACAGCAGTCTTTTATGTACTTTGTATTACTATATGTATTCAGTATTTCTTATAATCATATTTTCACGATTTTTTCATCTGTTTAACCGATACATTCATGCTATAATAAGAAAACACATAATTATTCTAATTAGTAAATATACTGGAGGGAAACATATGATTGCAATTTATCTTGCTCCCGTTTATCTATTGGTAAACCTGTACATTCTCAGATGGACGTACTTATGGATGGGAACCTGCAATAGTATACTCCGCACTCTTGCGTTCCGTATTGTTTTTGCAATAGTTTATATATTACTCTCTACAAGTCTGCTGACCGGATTTCTTATTAAGAAGCCAAAATCTCTTCACAGAATACTGAAAATAACCGGGAATTATTTCCTTGGAATTTTTCTTTACACTTTAGTTATCATTCTGGTAGCTGACTTTGGACGGATTCTCTTAAAATATGTATTTCATGTATCGTGGATTCACTCAAAAATGGCATTTACGATTGCAGGCACCCTCTGTGCATTACTGATCATTCTTTTAAGTGCCCGCGGAATCTTTCATGCCAAATATATTAAAGTGAACTCCTATGATGTCACGATAAACAAAACCATTCCTGATCGCAGCTCCATGAAAATTATTCTTCTGGCAGATACACACTTTGGATATAATTCCGGAATACTTCATGCAAAAGAACTTGTCCGAAAGATAAATAAACAGAAACCGGATCTTGTCTGTATTGCAGGAGATATTTTTGATAATGAATACGATGCGATCCGCGATCCGGAACGCATTGAAAAAGTGCTTCGAAAAATAAAATCCACCTATGGAGTTTATGCCTGTTGGGGAAATCATGACCTGAACGAGGAGATTCTTGCTGGTTTTACCTTTAAACATAAAGGGGAGGATCTTTCTGATATAAAAGATCCTCGTATGAAGAAATTTCTTGAAGACTCCAATATTCATATACTGGAAGATGAATCTGTACTGATAGACAACAAATTCTATATAGTTGGACGAAAAGATGCTTCCTTGACAGAAAAGATTCATGAAACAAGAAAAGCCCCCGCCCAGCTCACCGAAAGCCTGGACAGGGACAAACCAATTATCATGATCGATCATCAGCCAAAAGAACTGCAGGAGCTGGCTGATGCAGGCGTTGATCTCGATCTGTGCGGCCATACACATAATGGTCAGACATTTCCCGGAAACTTTACCATCAAACTGATGTGGGAGAATCCATGTGGCCTTTTAATTAAGGACAACATGACTAATATTACAACTTCCGGAGCCGGTGTCTGGGGACCTGCCATGCGAATTGGCACGGACAGCGAAATCTGCAGCATCAATGTTCAGTTCAATTAATATTGCATATTACCTGTGAACAATACCTTCAAAATATTTAAGTACTTCCAAGAGCTGTTTTCTTATTTCTATATAATAAGGAAGCAGCTTTTCTGTCACCCGGACCCTGAAGCCAGAAAAAGAGTTTTTTCCACAAGCGGTTACGCTTCAGATAGCTGCTTATCCACAGTCCACGCACTTTATCCATACACTTCTGTGTAAATCTATCAATCATTCTCCCATTCCTGGTGGATAAAGTTTCTACATTAACATTTCCATCTACAATTACAGCTGTTGCATTCTTTCCGGGAACCATACTTACCATGAGACAAATGACCGCGGTTATCAGCATATGAAAACACTCTCGCACTTTCTTCACAATGATCCTCCTTCTATCTTACAACCAAACAGTAAGCAGATATCTCCATTGCTTCTTTCCTATTATGTTCACTGCTTACCTTACTTATCACCGGCATTTCCAGCATCAGGACTGCGCACTTCCCATTACTACACATGTAATATAATATATGCCGAACTCGACTTATATAGACCACTGTAACCAAAAGTGTAACAGAAAATCATATTCAAGTATAAATATATTCCCATTCATAAAACTATCTAAAACCAGAAAAGTTCGATTTTATGCGGTTTTCAGGCATGAAAAAAGACACCATCATAACGATAGTGTCTTTAAAATCATGAGACATCGGGGATTCGAACCCCGGACAACTTGATTAAAAGTCAAGTGCTCTACCAACTGAGCTAATATCCCATACCTTTGTGTATAAAGCTTACACACAAAATGCCCAGAGCCGGAATCGAACCAGCGACACGAGGATTTTCAGTCCTCTGCTCTACCAACTGAGCTATCTGGGCATAATAGCGGGAACAGGATTTGAACCTGTGACCTTCGGGTTATGAGCCCGACGAGCTTCCAGACTGC
>CAVCYJ010000008.1:0-17143 GCA_963605995.1 Holdemanella biformis
GCAGGCGATTTTCAATGGATTTTGACTCGTAACTGTGAAGGTACTGAACAGTTACCTTTATTTGTATTTCTTCAGGGAAACTTCGATCAGTTTCTCACATAATGTCGGATAGTCGATTCCCAGAACCTTCGCTTCCTGTGGAATCAGGCTGGTCGGAGTCATTCCGGGAAGTGTATTTGCCTCCAGGCAGTACATCTCTCCGTTCTCCTTCATCATAAAGTCAAGGCGGCAGTAGCCTTCCATAAATAACGCTCTGGCACCTGCTTCTGCATAATGCTGCATTTTCTCTGTCAGTTCCGGCGAAAGTTCGGCAGGGCATGTTTCAATAGTGGAACCTGCCTGATATTTGTTCTTGTAATCATAGAAGCCCTGTAACGGCGCGATCTCTATGATCGGGTAAGCTTTTCCGTCTACCACTGCTACGGAAAATTCACGGCCTTTGATGTATTCTTCGATTACGACTTCATTCTCATAGGAATAGGCATCCCTGAGTGCCTGCTCATATTCTGTCTGGTCATGCACAATATAAACCCCAACACTGGAACCGCCGCAGCAGGTTTTTACAACTACAGGGAATTCCATTCCAAGAGTCTTAAGGTCTGTGGTCATTTCGTCTTTTGTCATGGATGTTCCATGTGGTGTCGGAACATTGTTCATGAGGAACATCTGCTTCGTGATACCTTTGTCCATTGCCATGGCACTGCTTAAATATCCGGTTCCCGTGTATTTGATTCCCATCAGGTCAAAGGCTGCCTGTACTTTTCCATCCTCTCCGTTTGCTCCGTGGAGTCCGAGGAAAACAATATCAGCTGCTTCGCAGAGCTTCAGGACGTTTGGTCCGAAGAAGCTTCTTCTCTCTTTCTTCATTTCTTCGATCTTATCATTGAATGATGATATATATGCAGATGCCGCATCTACATCATATTCTGCCGGGAAAGGATTCTCCAGGTCTGCATTCTCCGCACCGCAGAAAATGTCCACAAGGATTGCCTGATGATGTTTCTGGCGTAATGCTTTACATATTCCTGTTCCTGATGTTATGGAAACGGTACGTTCCGTACTCGTTCCTCCCGCTAATACTACAATCTTCATTTCTTTTCTCCTTGATTATTCATAAATCACAACCGGTGTGTTCTTCTCAATACTGCTGTATATGATCTGTACCTGATCAGATGGTGCACAGATACTTCCGTTGGTTCCCTCAAATTCATAAAGTTTTTCTCCGAAAGCAGTTCTCCATGGTGCATCATTGATTCCCAGATTTCCGTCAAACTGAATCCAGTAGTTTACTGCTGACGGATAATCTTCGCCGTTTATGGTACATCCACTCTTCAGTTCGCCCGATGTATAGCATCCTGTCGGAGTTGCGCAGTTTGGTACATATGGATTTCCAGATACGATCTGCGCATCTGCAGTTGGCGTTCCATCTTTATAGAATACCATCCTCTGGGCAGTCAGGTCAATCTCTATGTATGTATATCCGAGATCATTTGTCTTTCTGGTCAGACCCTCCTGAGAATAAACAGGTTCTCTGACCTGTGTCTCGCCGTTCTGGATCAGTCCGATGAGTGCCTTTACCTCTGCATTCTGGTCAATCTGCCAGCCATAGGTTCCTCCACTGACAGATATCTGGCGGCCATCATAGGTGTTAAATGTTCTCTCTGTTCCAACTGTGTCGTATTTTGCCGCCAGATCACTGATATATGTCTCTATCTGATTCTTGTCCAAAGTATACAGGCCATTTTCATCTGTTGTGAGCCAGTTTTTGATCACCTCTCTGTCCACTGTTTCTGTGCGGTCATCAAAATCATAAGTAATAACTACATCTGTAAATTTATTTATCAGTTCACAGTTTTTTACCAGCGTTTTGTCATCCTGATATACAGCCGGCTCCTTATAGCACCCGTCTGCTTCCAGATCGACAGGGGTTCTTCCCGTAACGAGAGCCTGAATGATGTCCTGTGTTGTCTCTTCTGTTTTCAGCGTATTTCCCTGTTCTTCCGGGACGATCACAAACTTATCGTTTTTTTCCTCAATGTGAGCATCTGACGGTTCTGTCATACTGTCTGTCTGCATACATTTCAAAGCGGAAACGGCAGTGTTTACTTTCTGCTCATCGTACTTAATAGATGAAGAAACTTCATACTCCTTATGCTGCCCAAATTCCAGGAACCAGGTGAAACGATTCTGATTTCTGATCAGCTTACCAACACTTCCATCTGAATCATAGGAAAGTCCGGCCTGTTCAGCGGTGATGCTCTCCTGCCCGTTATTTCTGGTATTAACAGTGAGAACATAAGCTCCTACTTTTTTCGTGAGTAAATCTTCGGATTCTGATACGGTCATGTAGGAACAGTTGAATCCGTTTACCATGGAGCCAGGTAAAAAATGCCCTGTGAAATAGTACACTCCATATCCGTATACTCCGGCAGTCAGCAGGAGTAAAATTATGATCAGGCTGATCATGATCTTTTTTCTGGTGCTCACGATATTTTCTCCCTTTCAATCATATATTTATAAACAGCAACCGCCCGGCAAGAATTTATGCCGGGCAGTCTCATTATTACATTATTTATCCTGAAAGTAAATATGGTTCTGTTTTATTTTATGCATTTTCCAGAAGTGTTACTGTTCACTCCGTACCCAGCAACACGCTTCGCGATGCACAGACTTTATCCCAAACGCATAAAATCGCAGGACAGCAGCATATGAACATTAACCCAGAAGTTTCTCTACACTTGTGAGTTTTACGCAGAGTACAAATACTTCTGCTGCTTTTCCAAGGTCTTCAAGTGTCGGGAAGCTTGGTGCGATACGGATATTGGAATCTTTCGGGTCTTTTCCATATGGGTATGTTGCACCGGCTCCTGTGAGTACAACACCTGCGTCCTTTGCCTTTGCTACGATTGCTTTTGCACATCCCTCCATGGAATCAAAGGAGATGAAGTATCCGCCGTGTGGTTTTGTCCACTCGCCGATTCCGAGACCGCCGAGTTCTTTCTCAAGTGTGTCAAGCACCAGTTCGAATTTCGGACGGATGATGTCTGCATGTTTTCTCATGTGTTCGTGCAATCCGTTGAGGTCTTTGAAGAATCTTACATGACGTAACTGGTTTAATTTGTCATGTCCGATAGTCTGTATCTGCATATAGCTGCGGAAATCAGCCAGATTCGCCTTGGATGCTGCAACTGCCGCGATACCGGATCCAGGGAAGCTTACCTTTGATGTTGATGTGAATTTATATACCATATCCGGGTTGCCCGCTTTTGCGCATTCTTCGAGGATTTCTACAAGGAAGTCCTGATTGTCATCACAGAGATGATGGATGCTGTATGCGTTGTCCCAGTAGATACGGAAATCAGGTGCTGCCGGTTTCAGTCTTGCGAAGCGTTCCACTGTTTCTTTGGAGTATGTGTAGCCCTGTGGATTGGAGTATTTCGGTACACACCAGATTCCCTTGACAGCTGCGTCTTCGCTGACGAGTTTCTCTACCATGTCCATGTCAGGTCCCTGTGGTGTCATTGGAACGTTGATCATTTCGATTCCGAAGAATTCTGTGATCTTGAAGTGACGGTCATATCCCGGTACAGGACAGAGGAATTTTACTTTGTCAAGTTTGCACCATGGGGTGTTTCCCATTACGCCGTGAGTCATGGAACGTGCGATACTGTCGAACATTACATTGAGGCTGGAGTTTCCGTAGATGATGATGTGTTCCGGGTCTACTTCAGACATTTCACCGAGAAGGCGTTTTGCTTCCGGGATTCCATCAATGACACCGTAGTTACGGCAGTCTACGCCTGTTTCGCATTTGAGGTCTGAGTCACTGTTTAATACGTCCATTAAGCCCATGGAAAGATCGAGCTGGTCTGCAGCCGGTTTTCCACGTGACATGTCAAGAGCTAATCCCTGTGCTTTAATGTCTGCGTATTCTTTATCCAGCTGTGCTTTGAGTGTAAGCAGTTCTTCTTTGCTCATGTCGGTGTATTTCTTCATAATATTCCTCCTTGTTCTGCCATGGATGGATGTCGATGATTCCGCATCGGACAATCATTTGTTTTTCCTGTGGCAACATTTTTTCGCTTTTTACATTTTAGTATGGTAAAGTAGGGGTTGTCAAGTGTTTTTGTGGAATTGTGAATATTTTGGCAAAACGGGAGGTTACAGGGACGCAACAGGGACGCGCGGAGAAGTATCTCTCAGCAGGTTCAGTTACTTAGTCCCCTCCAAATTCACCTGCTGAGAGATACTTCTCCGCGCTGGATATTGACATGTACTATTATTATGATATAGTTATAGTATAACATTTTATAACTATTCAGCAGTCTGCTATTCCGCGAGATGATTTGGCATAAAAATGTCAAAATCCCGAGATATAGAAGTCAAAATCCCATCGTTGCAGACGATTTTCAATGGATTTTGACTCGTAACTGTGAAGGTACTGAACAGTTACCATTGCAGAATAATTTCCTGTGATATAAAAAAAGCAAGTCGAAATTCATCGAGAGTTTCGGCTTGCTTTTTTTACTGTAACAGCGTATATTAAAATCAGTTAACAGATCTTTTAACTGTCTGAATTGTTCTTATCAGGGTATCCTGATATCTGTTTTATTTCTGATATATCCATATCTGTTTTTTTCACCCATATCAGTGAATGAATATCCCCAAAAATCATATCTTATAAGTATGAGCTTCTTTATTTTTCATTGATGTATACAAAATATCAGCGAAAGGAGGCTATCCATGTCTTTATTTATCCGTACGCTCATTATAATCACGCTTGTTCTGCTGGCTATGGGAACCGGATTGTTAATTCTTGTGTGCTGGACGCTGGCGGCCTGTGCAAGCAGGCGGGATTATTATCTGGAAAAGGATTATCGCGTGAAATAAAGGAAATCAGCACATGGGCGCTGGGTATTACCGATAAGTTTGTTCATCACTTTTCCATTAAAGTATAAGGTTGCGGAGCCGCCGCCATCGAGGTTGTATGCATAGGTACATCCGTAGGATTTGAAGATGTTTACCATATCCCAATGGTTGAGACCCGTATAACTTCCGGTATCTGTTACCAGAAGGACGTAGTCGTTTGGTTTCACCATTCCCACTGCTGTACGCGGGTAGTATTTCTCTGTTTCTGTCCATGGTAACTGTGCTTCTCCGTCTTTGATCAGAACAGGTCCGAAATTGTAAGTGTCTTTGACTCCGGCTGCAAGGAGATCTTTTCCCATCAGTCCCTGTGCCGGGGTGTAGATAGTTCCGTTGCTCTTGACTGCCATAACAGAATAGCTGGTCATGTAGTCACCGTAGATGATTCCATTCTTGATGCACATGCCAAGTGGAGACGGTTTTCCGGTTCCGTAGTCGAAGGCACTGCCGTTTACTCCGATAATTCCTCCATTGGAGGATACTGCATCGGAGGTTGTCTGGCGGGAACCTCCGTAGGTTCCGTAGGACAGAGCGGATTTCAGCTGTTTGGCACTGGAGGTTTTTATATGTGCCACCCAATAGGAAATTCCATGTACAGATTTACGGGATAAATTAATATTCAGGGTACTGCTTTTGTAGGTATAGGTATTTCCACTCTGGGTAACAGTCGGTTTGGCCTGTGAAGATTTTACGCGGCGGCCTTTGTTATTAACATAATATTTGCCTATCCAGGTATTTGTCGCAAGAACACCGTTTTTTTTGTTAAAATAATAATAGTATTTGCCTATCTTCTGCCAGCCGGTTGCCATGGTGGAGTTACTGAGAAAATAGTATTTCTTTCCGGACTTTGTGAGCCATTTACTTGCAATAGCCACACCGGATTTGTTAAAGTAGTAGGTATATTTGTCACCTGTTGCCCAGCGATTGCAGAACATGGCACCGTTTTTACGATTGTAATAATATTTCTTTCCAGAACGCTTCATCCATCCGGTAAAGCGTTTGCCGTTGGCGGTGCTGTAGTAATAATAACCCTTGTACTTGAAAGAGCCACAGATCAGACGCCCCCTGGAATTATAAAAATAGTAGTCTCCGTTTATTTTCTGCCAGCCGGTTTTCTTTGAGGTAATACTGACGGAAGTATTCTGCTGTCTGACATATGCTGCCGCCTGTACCGAAACCGGATGAACCGCATCTCCTGCTGCCACAAACACCACCAGCAGCAGAAGCATCAGCAGCTTTCTGATCGATAATCTTTTTCTCATTCTTTATTTCTCCCTGTAAATGTATATGTACTCTCGGAGTCTTTTCCGCTTTTTTTGCAAGTACATATATGATATTTCGATACATTTCTGTATGACGATACTAGTACATCGTTTCATAAATAACCAGCCTATTCACTTGTCTGCAAATCCGATTGCACAATTCAAAAAGCCTCAGCGTAGCCCGCTACGCCTGCGTTTTTTGAACTGCACACTCGAATCTGCATCCTGCGTGCTTAGACCAGTTATTTATGAAACGATGTACTATTATAACAAAAAGATTGGGAAATCTGTAATATTAAGGAAACATTATGCCGCAATGCCGATAATCCTGCAAAAGCCGCTGCGTACCATGCAGCGGCTTTTGTCCGACAAAGCATCAATAATCTGTTTTCTGATAAAATCGACCGTTAATATAGTCAGTCTTGATAATATTTACAAAGGCTTTCGGGTCGATCTCATGAACCTTCTTTACCAGAAACTTGGCTTCTTCTGTAGACACCACAGAATAAATCATGCTTGTTTTTTCATCCGTATAGCATCCTGTGCCTTCAAAAAGAGTCGCCGTATGATTCGTGAGTTTAAAAATCTCCTCATATATCTGATAAGGCTCTTTGGTAATGATAAACAGCGTATGCTTCTTGTATCGCTGATGCAGGATCTGTATCACCTGTGTGGAGGTGAACTGGAAAATGATCGAATAGAGCGCTCTGTCCCATCCAAACAGTAATCCGGCTATTACCAGGATCACTGCATTTCCGCACAGAATATAATTCCAGATATCCCTTCCGCTTTTCTCCGAAAAATAAATCGCAATAAAATCCGTTCCTCCGGTGCTGGTATTGCCGATCAGACAAAGGCTGATACAGAATCCATTGATCAGACCGCCAAAGATACTGATAAGCAGGGTATCATATGTGATCGGAACACTGGGAATGATATCCGTCAGTACACCGGTAAGCACGATCACACAGATTGAACTGGCGGTAAACTTTTTGCCGATAAATTTCAGTCCGATAAATACCGGAATAGAATTCAGCAGTACGTTGATCAGAGTATACGGAAGCGCAATCCCCATGAAGGTCTGGAAAATATTCTGGATCAGCAGCGTAAGTCCTGTAAATCCTCCCGGAAAAAGCCCTCCGGCACGTACAAAGGTCTTAATATTCAGTGCCATGATCGTCGCAGCCAGAATCGCGCAGCCGTAACGCTTGGCTTCATGCTTTAAATTAAATTCTTTCATATTCTGTTTTCACACCGCTTTTCTTTTATTTCGCTTCCCATCTTCCGGAAGCACCGCAAGGCAGAACCAGTCCATTAGACTTTACCGGAAGTCCGATCTCCTGAGAGTCCACATGACCGTCAAATTTCTTTAATTCTGTAGAAAGCATATAAGTCAGAACCGCCGGTGCCAGACCCGTTGTATAAGAATTGATCAGGAAAAATAACGGATCATCGCTGAGGATCTTTGTACACAGCCTGATCAGATCATGGATACAATCCTCGATCTTCCAGATTTCTCCTTTCGGTCCTCGGCCATAAGAAGGCGGATCCATGATGATCGCATCATAATGATTTCCTCTGCGGATCTCACGCTCTACAAACTTCACACAGTCATCCACCAGCCAGCGGATCGGCGCATCCCCAAGTCCGGAAGCAACCGCATTCTCCTTCGCCCAGGTAACCATACCCTTAGAAGCATCCACATGGGTAACTGAAGCTCCCGCTGCCGCTGCTGCCAGAGTCGCACCTCCCGTATAGGCAAAAAGATTCAGCACCTTCACCGGACGTCCGGCATTACGGATCTTATTCCCAAACCAGTCCCAGTTCACAGCCTGCTCCGGAAAAAGGCCGGTATGCTTGAAACTGAACGGTTTCAGGTGGAATGTCAGGTCTTTATAATGAATATCCCACTGCTGTGGCAGATCAAAAAACTCCCATTCTCCGCCGCCCTTCTTACTTCTGTGATAATGACCGTTCATATGCTTCCAGCCCTTTTCAGTCTTTGGTGTATCCCAGATAACCTGCGGATCCGGCCGCACCAGGAGATAATCCCCCCAACGCTCCAGCTTCTCCCCGCAGGAAGTATCAATCACTTCATATTCTTTCCATCCGTCTGCAATCCACATCTTCTATCTCATCCTCCTGAATTTCATCGTAAGCTATGATTCTACTACATAACCATACATTAGTAAAGCAGTAATCATATGCATCGTTTCTGCTTTATTCAGTATAAGATAAAAACTTTACGATAGCAATAGTAAGTACGCACCTTGACACTTCAATACAGGGTTTACACGTCTCACGATTTCCGCTACAATGATTATATCAATAATCTGAAAGGCGGTGAGTTTATGAAAGGTGGTGATAATATGACCAGACTTGAGTTACTTACATTATTATTAAGCATTAAGGCCTTACTTGAAAGTGATAATACCGAAAAAGCACTTGAGTTAATCAACGAAGTCATAGATGAAGCCAAGCGCAAAGATTAGACAGAATGTAATCTGAAAGGCGGTGAAAGGATGGAAAATAATATGTCAGACCAGGAATTAAAAACCATGTATATCAATTGGTATATGGACTTACAACGCATAAAAAAAGCCAACAATGACACCATAAACACAGAACTGGATTTTCAGATCAAAGGTACAGTTGCTAAACTTTCAGCGTTAGGAATAAACGTTGAAGATATAACGCTGTAACCCCCATACAAGTAACCAGACAATAGATTACATACGAGACGAGCGTAAACCCTGTATCAATTACCAGAGTTTACGCTCTTTTTTATTTTCCCAGACAACAATCACTTATTTACTTTTCTTCTTCACAGAAGCAATCACAGACTGAATAACAATAAAGAAGCAAAGCAGTACAGAAAGAATAATTCTTACCCACCAGCTTGACAAAGTACCCTGAGTCGTGATCAGACTGGAAATCGTACCTTTGATCAACACACCAAACAATGTACCGATCGGAGTACCAACACCACCGGAAAGAAGCGTACCGCCAATAACCGCTGATGAAATCGCATCCATCTCAAGTCCCTTCGCCTGTTCAACGAAACCAGCACAACTGTTTAAACAGAACAGGAAACCGCCAAGACCTGCAAGAAAACCATCCAGGATATAAGCCTCAAACATCGTCTTCTTAACATTCAGACCCATCATCAATGCACTCTGACGGTTACCGCCGATCGCATAAAGCTTACGTCCAAATTTACGGTATTTCAGAAGAACTGCGATCACAATTACAACGACCAGCGCGATCACAACTGTCGGCGGAATATATGCCGGGATAAATTTACCCTTCTTATTGGTAGAACCAAAAGGCATATAGAAACGGTAATTCGCCCATTTCAGGAATAACTCATTCTTAATGGAAATCATATCAGTACTGATGATAGCTGTCATACCACGACCAAAGAACATACCGGCCAGAGTAACAATAAATGGCTGAATATCGAGGTAAGCTACCAGAAAGCCCTGAACAATACCAAAGGCAACACCAATGAGCAGAGCAACCAAAACTGCCACATAAGTATTCACACCCTTGTTCTCCATCAGATCTGCAAGAACCATACAAACAAGAGCTGTTACAGAACCAACGGAAATATCAATACCACCGGTGATCATAACGATTGTAAGTCCACACGCGATAACCAGCAGACCGGCATTGGATACAAACAGGTTCAGAAACATCTGCGGTTTCGCAAAACCTTTATCATAAAAGATGATCATACCAGCAATATACATTACTGCAAATAAAGCGATCGTTATCAGAAGCAGGAAGCCGTTTCCTGTCATTTTCTTTTTCTGCATTCCATTTGCTTTCATTACTTCTGACCTCCTTCTGCTGCCACGCTCTTTTTGGCTTTTAAGCCGGCAATATATTTCTTAAATACATCACTCTGCAAAGTAACGATGATAACTACCACGATTGCCTTGTAAACAGGAAGCTGGTCAGCCTTTACGTTCATTGCATAAAGTGTTGTAGTCAGAGCCTGGATCGTATAGGCACCGATCACGGAACCGATCAGACTGAATTTACCACCGCCAAGGAAGTTTCCGCCAAGTGCTACAGCAAGGATGGCATCCATTTCCAGGTTAAGACCAATGTTATTTGCATCTGCAGAATAGATACGGCTCGAAGCCACGATTCCGGCGATACCGGCCAGAACACCGCAGATCACATAAGTAAGAAACTTGATCATTGTGGAATTTAAGCCCACAAGGCGGGCTGCTTTTCCATTGATACCAACACTCTCGATATAAAGACCAAGAGCCGTTTTCTTAAGGATCAGATATACCACTGCAACTGTGATGATCGCGAAAAAGATCGGAGTCGGGATCGGGCATTTGCCGATGTAACCACCAGCCATCTTATAAGAATCAACACGAATGTATGTAATCTGTCCGTTTGTTACAAGCTGTGCAATACCACGTCCGGCAGTGTACAGGATCAGGGTTGCAACCATCGGCTGGATATTCAGCTTCGCAACCAGGAATCCGTTAAACGCACCGCATAATGCAGATGCAAGAAGTGCTGCGATCACTGCGATAATAATCGAATTCTGATAAGCAGTAACAGAAACCTGTCCGCCGGAAAGAATCTGGCAGCAAACTGCGGCTGCCACAGCCATGATCGCGCCGACACTGATATCCTGTCCGCCGGATGCCGCTGTTACCAGTGTCATACCGATTGCAAGGATAACCAGCTCTGAAGCACGATTGATAACGTCAATGATATAGCCGTAAAGTACGCCGTTTCGGATAGATACATTAAAGAAGTCCGGTGTCTTGATCACATTGAGCAAAAGTACGGCGATGAGACACACAACAGGAAGAAACAGACGCGCACTTGTTATTTTCTTTAATTTACTCTTATTCATTATTTATCGTCACCTCCGGCAATAGCTTTCATAACTCCGCTCTGGGAAAGTTCATTCTCTTCCAGCTCGCCTACCTTCTGACCGTCACGCAGGACCGCCATACGGGAACAGGTACGGAGCATTTCCTCAACCTCTGAGGAGATAAATGTAACTGCCATTCCCTGATCTGCAAGGTCAAGCACCAGTTTCTGGATCTCCGTCTTGGTACCAATATCAATACCTCGGGTCGGCTCATCCAGGATCAGATAATCCGGATTCGTCAGAAGCCATCTTCCAAGGATCACCTTCTGCTGGTTACCACCGGACAGACTCTTGATCGGTGTTTCACGGCTTGCCGTCTTGATCTGCAGCAGTTTGATATATTTGTCGGCTGCTTCATCCATCTCTTTTTTACTTAACGGATGGAACATACCGCGTTTAGCCTGGAGCGCTATAATAATATTTTCTCTTACAGAAAGATCTGCAATGATACCTTCTGCTTTTCTGTCTTCCGGAAGGTAAGCCATACCAAGCTTCATGGCATCCAGAGGACTGTTGATCTTTGCCTCTTTTCCTTTTACCTTAAGGGTTCCTGTCTCAGCCTTGTCTGCACCGTAGATGGCACGTACAAGTTCAGAACGTCCGGAACCGAGAAGTCCGGTAAGACCGATAACCTCTCCCTTGTTAATGGTAAGGTCAAATGGTTTGATCGTTCCTTTATGGGAAATTCCTTTTGCTTCGATAACAGGTTCAGGATTTTTCTGCTTCTTATCCTTGTGCTCGCCTTTGATGTCCGCGAGGTCATCAAAGTCTTTACCCATCATCTTGGCAACCAGCATAACTCTCGGAAGATCTTTTGTCTCATACTCTCCGACCAGTTCGCCGTTACGAAGAACTGTGATCCTGTCGCAGACTGCGTATACCTGCTCAAGGAAATGGGTAACAAAGATAATACCTACACCTTCATCACGAAGCCTTCTCATAAGTACGAACAGCTTCTCAACTTCATCATCATCCAGTGAGGAAGTCGGCTCATCGAGGATCAGTACACGACATTTCATGTCAACTGCACGCGCGATTGCGATCATCTGCTGGATAGCGATGGAACACTCTTCCAGCATCTGTGTTGGCGGCACATGAATGTCCAGGCTCTCAAGAAGTTTTCCTGAGCGCTCATTCATCTGCTTCCAATCAATCATTCCCAGCTTTCTTGGCTCTCTGCCGATAAATAAGTTCTCGGCTACCGTCAGGTTCGGGCAGAGGTTTACTTCCTGATATACAGTACTGATGCCGTTTGACTGGGCCTCCTGCGGAGAATGATTTACAATTGCACTGCTGTTTCCAGCCATATGAATAGAACCGCTTTCAAATTCATGAACACCGGTCAGGACCTTGATCAGTGTTGACTTACCTGCACCGTTCTCACCCATCAGTGCGTGGATCTCACCTTTGCGAAGGGTAAAGTCCACATGGGAAAGGGCACGAACGCCAGTGAAATTTTTGGAAATATCACGCATCTCCAATACTACATTTTGTTCCATAATCTTTCCACCTGCTTTCTATACTGGTTTTTACCCCTCATCGCTGAACTCATTTCAGCAAAGCGGGTTAATTCATGGCATAAAGGTAGCGTGGTCCGCAACCCGGGTTTCTCCGAATTTTTTGAACCACGCTCCGGATTTACTAATAATTAGTATGCACGTCCATCAAGGATGTCCTGTGTGATAGTTGTTACTTCATAATCAGTATCTTCAACTTTAACAGATGTAACTGTATCATCAGCAGCAAACATTTCTTCGTCTACATATGCCTGTTTGTCAACCTCTTCGCCTGCTTCAAGTTTCTCAATGATATCCTGTACACGTGGTCCGTGTAATGGGTTACACTCTGCATCCAGTGTGATCTTTCCGCTTAATGTATCTGTAAGACCTGCGTTTGTTGTATCGAAGGACATTACAAGGATCTGGCCTTCTTCGCCGCCTACTTCATATCCTGCTGCTTCGATCGCATCGATTGCACCGAATGCTTCATTATCGTTCTCGCAGTAAACAACGTCGATATCATCACCGCTCTGTTTCAGGATAGATTCCATAACTTCCTGACCTTTGGCCTGTGTAAATTCACCGGACTGCTGTGCAAGTGTTGTCCAGTTGTCATGAGCTTCTACAGCTTCATCAAATCCTTCTGTACGTCCGATCTGAGCAGATGCACCGATTGTTCCCTGGATGTCAACGAGGTTGATCTCTTCATCTCCACGTCCTTTTGATTCCAGATATGCATCCAGCCATGCCATAGCTTTCTGGCCTTCAAGTTTGAAGTTTGATCCAACCCATGCTGTGTAAAGGCTGTCATCAGATACATCAACCATACGGTCTACGATGATTACAGGGATTCCTGCGTCTTTTGCTTCCTGGAGAACTGTATCCCATCCTGTCTCTGTTACAGGAGCAAGTACGATATAATCAACTTCCTGCTGGATGAAGTTACGGATTGCTGTTAACTGGTTTTCCTGTTTCTGCTGTGCATCATCAAAGATTAATTCATATCCGTTCTCTTCGCTGAATGTAGATTTCATGGATTCTGTGTTGGCTGTACGCCAGTCAGATTCAGCACCTACCTGTGAGAAACCAACTGTGATTGTGTCGTCCGCTGCTGCTACACCTACTGTAGGAACTACACACATACCACATACCATTGTTGCTGTTAATAAAGCTGACACGATTTTTTTCTTCATTTTGTAAATCCTCCCGATTCATTTAAGATGTCTTTATTATAGTAAAAATCCAGGAAAATTCCATAGAATATCTTCCGTAAAAAGTTTATTCTTCTATCATATTTTGTTCATAATTTATACAAAGTTTGTTTTTTTATTTCAAAAGTTGGATTTTTTATTTTAACCTGTTTTCCGGGTTAATTTTCTTCGCCACATACACTTCCATGACTGTGCCTTCTCCCTCTGTGGAGGAAATCTTCAGCCCATAGCCCGGTCCATAATAGAGTGTAATTCTCTCCGAAACCGCCGCCAGTCCAAATCCGGCGCGTTCTCCGGTACGGATGGCTTCCTGCACTTCATGGAGACGTTCCGGGGTCATTCCCTGACCATTGTCAGTTACCCTCAGCATCATATCGTCTCCCAGATCAAATCCTTCAATAAGAATCTTACCTTTTCCCCGCTTATTCTTGATCCCATGATAAAGAGCATTCTCGGCAAGCGGCTGGAGCGTAAGCTTCGGAATCATCACATTCTCCAGTTCTGCCGGAATATGGATCTCAAACTCCATAATATCTCTGTATCTGGACTGCTGGATTTCCAGGTAACTGAGGGTATGGCGTTCCTCCTCCGAAAGCGGAATGATATCATTTCCTTTGGAAAGCGATGTCCGGAAAAAAACCGACAGGCTTGTGATCATATCTACCGCATCCTGCTGCATACCGCCTTCTACCAGCCACACGATCGTATCCAGCGTATTATAAAGGAAATGCGGATTTACCTGAGCCTGAATAAGCTGAAGCTCCGTCAGGTGCTGCGCATCCTGCTCTTTGCGTACATTTTCAAGAAGCCCCTCGATCCTGCCGGCCATCTTTCGGGTACCTGCATCCAGTTCCTGAATCTCAACACAGTCTGCCGGTACTTCACTGACTGTCTTATATTCGCCCTTGCCAACCTTCTTTATATTATGAAGGATCTCAGAAATCGGCTTGGTAATACCATATGTCAGCCGGAAGGAGCGTCTCATCAGAATAACCGTAGTCATCAATATTGCCACGCACATGGTAAGGATCGTCAATCTCACATTTCCGGCAAGCTGAGATTCCACCTGTACAAGCTGGACCGCCTCCTGGTAAATATAATTCTGCATTTCCTTTTCAAACAAAGTCGTCAGGATCTCTGTATTATTTGCCATAAATTCCTGGCGTTTCTGATAATCGCTGATCTCCACAAGCTGATTCATGCGCTTTTTTAAATTTTCAAGATAATTGGTCAGATATTTCAGCGAACGCAGACTCTCCTTCTTTGTCGTTGTCGTCTTCAGCTTTTCGACGGTCCTGATCGCCTTGTCAACCTGTTTGGTGGGAAGTCCGTCTTTCCCTGCCCGTCCGATCGTTACATAATAGATATCCATATCTACTTCGTCTTTGAAGCTCATATCATTATTGGAATCTCTGTAGTTTGCATTATATTCCGAACTGACTGCCAGATTGTTGGACAGACGGTTATATTTATTTGTATACTGCCAGAAAAATACAAGGAGCACTATGATCAGAATCGCCATCGGAACCATAGTGCTCAGAAGCATCCACTTCATTTTGGTTTCGAGTTTCTCATGCTTCTGTCTCATGGGTCAGACCTCACCTCTCGTTTTGCGGTATTCACTCGGAGTCATTCCCTGTGTCTTTTTGAAAAGATAGCTGAAATAATGCGCATCTTTATATCCCACTTCCCCCGCGATCTCGCTGGAACGCTTTGACGTACACCGAAGCAGTTCCTTTGCTCTGCTCATACGAAGTGCGGTCAGATACTCGATAAAAGTCTGTTCCATATTCTGGCTGAAAAGTGCGCTGAAATGATTCGCGCTGACATTTGCCACATGAGCCACTTTATTCAGAGATAATTCCTCATCCATATAATGGCTGTTTATGAAATCCACCGCCTGTTTCAGGACATTTTTGTTCTGATTTCCCGCATTCTCATCTCTGATCGCGATCGCACGTTTCAGAACCTTCTTTGCATAGGCAACCGAAGCCTCCGTAGACTGGCTGGTTTTTTCTACGATATCATCCGTTCCTTCCTTCGATAATTCACTGTCGTCAAATCCCATCTTTTTCAGAAACGACAGCGCAGAAAAACGGACATTCAAAACCACATAATTGCGGAATACCAGTGACTCCATAGGCTCCTGACCAATCGCATGGAAATAATCGTACACAAAACTGTCCACCTCATTCTCCAGTCCACTGCTCAGGAATTTCTGCAGAATTTCAGGATTGAGGGCATTGATATTGATATTCTTCAGCTGAACCGCTTCCGTTTTAGAAATATCGGCTGAATTTTCCTTTACCTGTTCAAGCATATTGTAATAAAGAATATGTCCGTCATACAGGTAACGGAACGCGTAGGTTCTCGCCGCAGTGTCATAGCTCTGCCTGATATTGCTCAGACGGTCCGCTTCCTCGCCGACCGCTATAAACCAGTCAGCATTTGCCCCTGTTTCTTTCATGATCTTCTGGATATTCTTCACACATTCCCGGGTATTCTCCGCAATGCTGTCCCTCTGCCCCTTGACCAGGATCGCATAACTGAATACCTGATGGCGGAACAGGATCGCATTCGGGTGTCTGAGGAAATAATTCTCGATTTCTTTATGCACCTGCGCCTCCCAGTCCGAATACCCCTCTGATGAATTACAACTGCTGTCTGAAGTATCCGGAGTAAAGATCAGCACATTATATGCCTCTGCTACGATGTCCAGATTCAGCTTATCTGCTCTCCGGTAAATCTCCTCCAGCGAAAAGTCCGCCCGCACAAGAGCCTCAAAAAAATCCCTGCTCGCATTCCGCTCATATTCCTGCATCTCAAGACGGAACTTCTCATAATACTCCATCTGTGTCTTCTCATGTTCATAACGGTCACGGATCTCTGTCAATCTCTCGATAAATGTATTCTTCGTGATCGGCTTCAGCAGATAATCCTCCACACCGATACTGATCGCCTGCTTCGCATAATTAAAATCATCATAACCACTGAGAATTACAATCTTAATATTCGGAAGTTCTTTCTTTACAAGTTTACATAATGTCAATCCATCCATAAAAGGCATCTTAATATCCGTGATCAGAAGATCCGGCTTGCTTTTTAAGATCAAAGGCAGTGCCATCTCTCCGTCCGCAGCCTCTCCCGCAAGTTCAAAACCATACTGTTCCCAGGGGATCATCTTCTTGATCATCTCCCGGATCACAACCTCGTCTTCTACCAAAAAAGTTTTTAACATTCTGTTCCTCCTGCGGTCCTCAACCTTTTTTCGGTTCCCGCCGCGCTAATCATAGTACAACTTTAATACAGATTGCAAAGTCAGGCAAGTTATTTTTA
>CAVCYJ010000008.1:17328-30818 GCA_963605995.1 Holdemanella biformis
GGTGTCCAGTGTTCTGCATAGGCATCGCATTTCGCACAGAGATGCTCCACAGATTCCGGAGACTGCAGGTCTGTAGATTTCGCTCCCGACTCTGCAACCATCTGGCGAAGTTTCTGAGGATTCTCAAGCATCGGACATGGGCGGAGCATATTTTCATTGAATGGCTGTCCGTCATGATAAGCCATGAAGATCGGACTCTTTAATGCTTCCAGCAGGGTATTTTCATAAATATTTGCATTGGAATAATGGATAAATACACATGGGTCTACATCACCGTTTGCATTGATATGCAGGTAACGTCTACCTCCTGCGATACATCCGCCAACGTACTGCGCGTCATTCTGGAAATCCATTCCAAAGATTGCTTTTGTAGAACGATATTCCCTGATCTTATGATACATCTTCTCACGCTGCTGCGGGTTTGGCATTAATTCTACTACCGCATCATTACCAGTCGGCATATAATGGAAGAACCATACAAATAATGCGCCGCAGTCAATAATCTTATCAAAGAACTCCTCACTGCTTACACTGTCCACATTTGCGGAAGTATAACAGGTAGATACACCAAATGGAAGTTTATGGGACTTCAGAAGTTCCATTGCGTGCATAACCTTCTGGTATACGCCGTCTCCACGACGTCCGTCGTTTGCCTCCTCTGATCCTTCAAGGCTGATCGCAGGAACGAAGTTCTTGACACGGAGCATTTCCTGACAGAATTCTTCATCGATCAGTGTACCGTTTGTGAAGGAAAGGAACTCGCAGTCCGGATATTTCTCGCAGATACGCATCAGATCTTTTTTGCGTACCAGCGGTTCACCGCCTGTATATATGTACATATAAGTTCCCATTTTTCTGCCCTGCTCTACGATAGAACAGATGGTATCAAAATCAAGGTTCAGCTTGTGGCCATACTCAGCAGCCCAGCATCCTGTGCAGTGCAGATTACAGGCACTTGTCGGGTCAAGCAGGATAGCCCATGGAACGTTACAATTGTTCGCTTCCGCTGTTTCCTGCTGAAGCGCACTTCCTTTCAGACTGGCATTGATAATAAAGTTGGTAAAGAATGCCTCCCTTACGCCCGGATCCAGTTCATAGATTCTCAGGATCAGCTTATACCAGTTGCTGTCCTTATCCTGAATAGCATTTCGGATAGCATTTCTCTGTGCCTCATACCAGCCCTCCGGCACAAACTTATCTACCAGTTCCATCAGTTTCGGTATATTCTCTTCCGGATCTTTTTCCAGATAGCTAAGACCTGTTTTCACTGCCGCCGTAAAAGCAGCCTGTTTTGCTTTGTCCATCAATTTCATAATAATTTGTCCTCCTTGTTGTAATGTGATATTTCATACTATGATGTTAGTATTCATCCATATCTATGATATCCTGTTTCTGACTTTTGATGATTTTTACCGTATAGATCACTACACAGAGATTCAGGATTCCCTCAAACAAGATTGAAACACCAACCAGGATCATCATAACTTCAGCGGCCTCAAACGGTCTTATCAGAAGCATAAATCCAAGCGCGCCTGTCAGAATTGCTACCAGCAAAATCCTCCACCAGAGATTTAATCCGAATTTCTTTGCATCTATTGATATCTGGATCTTAAATAAGGCATCTGCCAGGATCAGAATCCCAAAAATCCCAAAAATCAGATTTAAAACCACGTCCCTGCGTACAATAATAATAATTCCTACTGCTGCCAGCAGTACTCCAAAGGCAAGATCAAACTGAAATGCCAGGCAATAAAAATCTCTGGAAAAATAACCCAGAATCTTTATCAGTCCATATACAATAAGCATAATCCCCACTGCCGTACAGAAAACTACCATCGAACAATCCGGCCAGATGATCAGGCAGGCGCCCAGGACTATAAACAGAATCGACATAACTATGTATGCGTTTTTCGCTAATTTCAATTGCTTCAGTGCATCCATCTGCCTTCCTCCTTCCTATATATCCTTCCTGAAAACCTTGCCTTTCCCTCACTTTGGGGGCAGCGTTTTCAGTTCCCTCTTTACGTCAGTATTATAGCTGTCATTTTTTTAACAATAAATAGACAAAAAAAAGCCCATGTCTGAAATTCAGACATGGAGCTGATTTTGTATACTTATGGTCTGTTCATGATGGCATATAATTCCGGATGCTTTTCAAGCAGTTCAGATACCTTACGCATCTCGGCAGCCAGGTCGTATTCCAGTCCATGATCCAGCCATTCCATCAGGATTCCTACAAAAACGCATTTATAATATCTGATGAGCATCTGGATTTCTTCTGAAGTCAGATTAAACTTATGCTCATTCTTATTGAAATATTCCGTAATAATATAGGAAGCAACATCATTCATATAAACAAGAAACATATCTCTTTTTACTGATCTGTAGACATTCAGCATCAGTTTCCGGTTACTTCTGACCAGGTCGGCCATTTCCTCCATACATTCTACTATGGAAGTCTTTTCCTGTGGTTTTTCGAGAATTTCATCCCATTTTCTCTTCATGATAAACTCTACCACATCCGGAATATCATGGAAATGATAATAAAAAGTGTTCCTGTTTACTCCGCATCTCTCCACAATATCCTTGACCGTGATCTTGGACACTGGCTTCTCATCCAGTAATTCCGCAAAAGTTCTTGCAATTATTTCCTTTGTAAAACCTGACATAATCCTTTTCCTTTATCAAACTCTACCTTACACTATTTTCCATCGAACTTCCCGTCTGGCAGGTTCTGAATACTCATTATGCCACAAAGGTTGTAGTTTTGCAAGCTTTTCCGGTATTGGTCTTACCATTTTTTATTCCTGATGTACTTTCGGAAACTTCATGGTAATCTCTGTTCCGATTCCTTCTTCACTTCGCAGCACAACGCTTCCTTTCAGAGTGCTGACTGCGTGTTTCACAATAGAGAGTCCCAGACCGGTACCTCCGATTTCTTTGGAGTGGCTCTTGTCCACTCTGTAGAAGCGCTCAAAGACTCTGTCCTGATCTTCTCTTGGGATTCCGATTCCCGTATCCCTGATCACAATCTGTGCCTCCTGCGCGGTCTGTGTCAGAAAAATGCTTACGCTTCCATCATTTCTGTTATATTTGATCGCATTGTCGCAGATATTATAAACCGCCTCTTCGATAAGTGTACGAACTGCTTCTATCCTCATGGATTCCCCGCAGATATAGAAATGCACATTCATCTTCTGTGCTTTCTCTTTCAGCCTGTCTGAAGTGTTCTTACAGATCTGGTAAATGTCCACCGACTCCCAGATATAAGCTGTTTTTTCCTCGTCGAGCTGTGATATCTGGATCACGTCCTCAACCAGCTGGAGTAATCTCTGTGCCTCTTTATAGATACGTCCCGAAAACTTCGGAATATCCTCCGCTTTGACAAAACCACTCTGGATAATCTCCGCAAAACCGGAGATAGAAGTCAGCGGTGTTTTCAGCTCATGCGAAACATTTGCCGAAAATTCTCTTCTCAGATTTTCTCTTTCCAGCTTCTCGGTTACGTTTACCAGCAGTATCACGGCACCTTCAATCTTTTGCCCGCGCACTACCGGATTGGCAGTCAGCTGGATATCATTTCCATCTAATTTCAGGATTAATTCCGAATGTTCTCCGTCTAATACCTGCTCAATTGCATGGCGAAAATCTTCCGCCCGGTCCAGACAGTAAACGCTCTCTCCCTGTCTGACTTTGTCTTCCCGGAACAGATTCCATGCGCTGGAATTTGCTGACAGGATCATCGTATACTTATCGATCACAATCAGTCCTTCCTGCATATTTTCCGTAATAAGCGCAAACTCTTCCTGCTGCTGTTTCGCCATCTCCAGCTGCCTCTGGATCTCACGGTTCTGTCTGTTTATTTTGCTTAACAGAGGAGAAAGTTCCTCATAAATCTGATTTTCTTCCGGATGTTCCAGATCCAGTTCATTTACAGGTTCTACGATCTTCTTTGCGATTACGGAAGCCATAACTCCGGACAGGATCAGCATCAGAACCAGAATACCGCATAAAGGCAGCAAAAGCTTTCTGACCAGGGCCAGTACGGAAGCCTGTGTTCCTGAAACACGCAGAACTGTAGCATCACTCAGGCGCAGTGCATAATATATGGTCTTTTCGGAAAGTGTATCCGAATATCGCGATGACTCTCCTGCCCCGTACTTCTCTGCTTTCTGAAATTCTTCTCTGTCCTTGTGATTTTCCATTTCTGAAGCATCCGCTTCATTATCAAAAAGTACCATCCCATCCTTATCAATATAGGTGATCCTTGACCTTTTATCCTTAATATTTTCCAGATAATCCGTTCCCTGCTGCTCTACTCCGTACGCCAGATAAGCAGCCTCTTTTGTCAGTTCTGTCCGCATCTGTCTGCCAAAATTCCTGTACAGGATTCCAAGTACAAATGCCAGGCCAACAGCCAGTACCACTGCGCAGACCAGCATGATAGATTTAAAAATTTTCTTCGTCACTTCTCTATACTTCCCCTTTTTTTCTTTTTATGAAGGCTTCCGGCATTATCATCTGCCCTCTGCCCAAACAGCCCTTATTATCATATCCGATAACTCAAATATCCGCAAACGATTCCCGCCTGCGGATATAAACATTCCTGTTTCAGTTATTTACTCAGGTAATCCTGATGCTCATTGTTTCTGTGCTGTCCTGTGATAGAAAATTCTACCCACTCTGCAATATTTACAGCATGATCTCCGATACGTTCAAAATACTTGGCAGTCATAAGGAGATCCAGACCTGTTTTGGCATCCAGTTTTCCTCCGTAGATCATATCTGCAAGCTTCTCTTTGATCTCGTTAAACGCATCATCCACCACATCATCCCGGTCAATGACATTTCTGCACAGTTCAAGGTCGCTCTTTACAAAAGCATCCACACTCTCTGTTACCATGCGCACTGTATCTTCGGCCATCTGTGTGATCGTATCCGGGATTGCAGTGGTATTTTTTGAAATATACAGAGACAGATCCGCAATGTCCGCTGCCTGATCTCCGATACGTTCCATGTCCGAAACCATTTTCAGAGCTGCGGAAATTTCTCTTAAATCTCTTGCCACCGGATGCTGGTGAAGAAGAAGACTCAGGCACAGGTTCTCAATCTCCCTTTCCTTGGCATCAATATCTCTGTCCGTCTCAAATACCTGACGGGCAGTCTCTTCATTCTGCACATTCTGGATTGCCTTTGCAGAGAAAGAGATTGCCTTCTCGCAGTAGCTTCCCAGAGTAATAAGCTGAACGTGCAGTTCTTCCAGCTGTCTCTCGAAATACTTTGACATAATCAACCAAACCTTCCTGTGATATAATCCTCTGTACGCTTATCTGCCGGCATGGAGAAGAGCTGATCTGTATCAGCAAACTCGATAACCTCTCCTAATAAGAAGAAAGCGGTTTTATCCGAAATTCGTGTTGCCTGCTGCATATTATGAGTTACCATCACAATCGTATAATCCTTTTTTAACTCCATCGCCAGCTCCTCGATCTTGGAAGTTGAGATAGGGTCAAGTGCGGATGTCGGTTCGTCCATCAGAAGCACTTCCGGCTGAACTGCAAGTGCTCTGGCGATACAGAGTCTCTGCTGCTGACCGCCTGACATACCAAGCGCGCTTTTCTTTAATCTGTCCTTTACTTCATCCCAGATTGCGGCATCGCGGAGAGATTTCTCAACAATTTCATCCAGTTTGGCTTTGGAACGGATGCCGTGTGTCCTGGGTCCGTATGCGATATTATCATAGATGCTCATTGGGAAAGGATTCGGCTTCTGGAATACCATTCCCACTCTTTTTCTGAGCATATTGACGTCCATATCACCATAAATATCTTCACCGTCAAGCTGTACTTTACCGGTGATCACACATCCTTCTACCAGGTCATTCATACGGTTTAAAGACTTTAACAAAGTGGATTTACCACAGCCGCTCGGTCCGATAAAAGCAGTAATTTCTTTCTCCGGGATTTCCATGTTTATATTTTTTAAAGCATGAAACTTCCCGTAATGTAGGTTCATATTTTCAACTGTTATTTTTGCACCTTTACTCATGTCTCTTATCCTTTCGCAATTCGTTTGGCAACCGCTCCGGACAGGAAATTAATCACAAGAACAAATGCCAGAATGACAACTGCTGTCGCAGATGCCTGATTCATATGAAGGCCCTCGCCTGACAGGACATACATATGAAGCGCCAGTGTACGGCCGGAGCCCATAAGGTTTGACGGCACTTCAGCAACCGTACCTGCCGTGTAGATCAGTGCTGCTGTTTCACCGATCACACGTCCGATCGCAAGGATCACACCCGCAAGGATTCCAGGTACTGCTGACGGAAGAACGATATTAAAAATTGTACGAAGTTTGCCTGCTCCCAGACCGAAGCTCGCTTCACGGTAAGAATCAGGAACTGATTTCAGTGCCTCTTCTGCGGTACGCATGATCAGAGGAAGAATCATAATTACAAGGGTACACGCACCTGAAAGAAGTGACAGTCCCCAGTGAAGTGCTGTTACAAAGAAGAGCATACCGAAAAGTCCGTATACGATAGACGGAATACCGGAAAGTGTCTCCGCTGTGATACGGATCACTTTGACAAGCTTACTTCCTTTTTTTGCGTATTCCACCAGATAGATCGCTGCAAAAATTCCCAGAGGTGCCGCGATCACCAGTGAAACGACCGTCAGGATAAAGGTATTGATCAGAGATGGAAGTAAGGAAAGATTCTCTGAATTATAAGTCAGACTGAAGAGATCAGTTGACAGATACGGTACGCCCTTGACCAGAATATAGCCGATCAGAAAGAACAATAATGCAAAGGTCATAATCGCTCCAAGGAGTGTAAGAAGTGCAAGGAATCCTGATCCCGGATGTTTCATATATGCTTTCATCTGGTCCGAAAAAGAAGACTCATTCTGTTTTTTTTCTTTTGACATTTCAACTGCCGCTGCTGCTTCAATTTGCATTTTCTGCCCTCCTGTTCAGTAAAGAAAGACTCAGGTTAATGATCAGGATAAATACGAATAAAACTACTGCTGTCGCGATCAGAGCCTCTCTGTGAAGTCCTGTTGCATATCCCATTTCAGTAACAATATTTGCAGTCATGGTACGGACACCCTTAAAGATACCCTGTGGCATTCTCGGCTGGTTTCCTGCAACCATGACAACCGCCATTGTTTCTCCGATGGCACGTCCGATTCCAAGAACAACTGCTGCCAGAATACCTGACTTTGCTGCAGGAAGCATAACAAAGAAGATACTTCTCTCTTTGGTTGCTCCCAGTGCCAGTGAACCCTCATAATAACTCTCCGGTACACTGCGGATCGCTGACTCTGTAACTCCGATGATCGTCGGCAGGATCATCATTCCAAGCAGGACACAGGCTGCCAGCATACTGGTTCCGGTTCCGCCAAAGGTCTGTCTGATCAGTGGAACGATAAGAACCAGTCCAAAGAAACCATATACGATCGAAGGTACGCCTGCCATCAGTTCAATTCCTGATTTCAATGGTCTGTAGATTTTTTTCGGGCAGTAACGCGCCATAAAAACAGATGTAAACAGTGCGATCGGCACACCCAGAAGTATGGCACCTGCAGTTACATAAATACTTGCTACGATCATTGGAAGGATTCCAAAAATATTATTTGATGGTTTCCATTTCGTTCCCAGCAGAAACTTCAACGGACCAATCTTCCCGATAGCCGGGATTCCATTTGCGAACAAAAATGCACAGATCAGAAATACTGCCAGCACTGATGTACAAGCTGCGATCAGAAATACGCATTTCATAGCTTTTTCTTTAAAGTGGTTCATTCATTACACCTTTCTTTCCCTGTATCAAAGACCTCTCTTCACCCGCAAAACCTGCAAGATCCAAACACGCTCTAATCAGGTACCGGGCTTGAATCCGGCACCTGATTTTCAGCTGCTATGATATCTGCGGGTTATCTTACCACCGGTCAGTCCCTTCTGTTATTTAGTAAGGTCTTCCCATGTAGTAGTTTCACCTGTGTAGATAGCTTTTACCTGGTCGCTGGTAAGTTCGTCGATATCATTGTCTTTGTTTACGATAACTGCGATACCATCTCTTGCGATTACTGTTGCTGTAAGGCCGAGATCTTTTTCATCATCTTTCAGTTCACGGGATGCCATACCGATATCGCAGGTTCCCTCTGCTGCCATGTTTACGCCTGTAGTGGAATCACTCTGCTGAACTTCTACTGTTACGTCTTTATTTACTGCTTCATAACCTTCTGCAAGTTTCTCCATAACCGGTGTTACAGAGGAAGAACCGGCTACAACAACTTTACCGGAAACTCCGTCAGCAGCTTCGTAGGCCTGTGCATCATCTGCTGTTTTGATGTATCCGTTATCTTCAACGATCTGCTGTCCGTCTGAACTCATGATGTAGTTTACGAAATCCTTTGCAGCATCGCTTTCTTTGTCAGATGTAAGGATATTGAATGGACGTGCAATCTTGTAAGAATCGTCGGATACGTTCTCTGTTGTAGCTTCTACGCCGTCGATCTTGACAGCCTTTACTGTGTCATCCAGAGATCCAAGTGAAATATATCCGATTGCATTCTCATCACCTGCAACTGTAGTCATCATAACAGATGTGCTGTTTGTTACACTTGCTTCATCTGTAGTCATATCTACTTTTTCTCCGTCCTGTTCTTCTTCGATTCCGAACAGTTCTACGAAAGCACCTCTTGTACCTGAACCATCCTCGCGGGATACGATTGTAATGTCTCCGCTTGCTGCACTTACGATTGTTGTAAAAGCTGTTGCTCCGATAACTGCTGCTGTAAGGATTGTTGCGATTTTTTTCTTCATGATGATTTTCTCCTCTTCCTGTGAACCCTCTTACTGTTAGGTTCATTTCCTTTTTGTTTATTTTATTTTTTTATAGCTTGTTGCCTCATTTACAAGTGCTATTATAAAAATCAAAAGTAAAATCCAAAATCGCACTATCGTAAAATCTTTGTAAAAAACATTTACAGTCAAAAAAGATCAATTACTTGTAAAATCCATCCCACCATGCTATCATAATCCCGAAATATATCCGGCATGACTGCCGGCTTACTTTTACAAAGGAGTAATTATATATGTCAGATACAAGATGCGATAAAGCAAAAGAAATGGATATGCTGAATGGCGGTCTTGCAGGAAAACTGATCCTGTTTGCAGTCCCGCTGGCATTCAGCAGTATTCTGCAACAGTTGTTTAACTCTGCAGATGTAGCTGTAGTCGGACGATTTGCAGGGGATACTGCACTGGCGGCTGTCGGAAGCTGCGTAGCACTTGTAGGTATCTTTGTGAACCTTATTGTAGGGCTGTCTGTCGGTCCAAATGCGGCACTTGCTACTCTGATCGGTCAGAAAAAGCGTGAACAGATCAGTGGAATGCTTCACACGATCCTGACCTTCGGAGCTATACTCGGGCTTCTTCTGATGGGGCTGGGAATGCTCTCTGCCAGAGGTGTTCTGGAGCTCTCAGGCACTCCTGAAAGTGTAATGAGTCAGGCACTTTTATATATCAGGATTTACTTCCTCAGTATTCCGTTTATGGTGATTTATAACTTTGGTTCCGCTATTCTCCGGAGTTTCGGAGACAGCCGCAGACCGATGTATTATCTGCTTCTGTCCGGAACTGTAAATGTAATCCTAAACTTATTTCTGGTCATCTGCTTTCACCTTGGTGTTGCAGGTGTTGCCATAGCCACTGTGATCTCCAACGTGCTCAGTTCTGCCCTGGTCATCATCTGTCTTCATCGCAGAGCGGACGAATTTCAGTTTCGCATACGGAATATGAAGATTGAGAAGAATGCATTAAGGAAAGTACTCGCCATCGGAATCCCTGCCGGAATCCAGGGTGCGATTTTCTCTGTATCTAATGTTTTTATCCAGAGTGGTATTAATTCATTTGGTGAGAATGCGATCGCAGGTTCTTCACTGGCGCTGAATTTTGAATATTTTACATATGATATTGCCACCGCCTTCGCTCAGGCTGCCGTGACTTTTATC
Source organism: Holdemanella biformis (assembly GCA_963605995.1). Classification (GTDB taxonomy): domain Bacteria; phylum Bacillota; class Clostridia; order Lachnospirales; family Lachnospiraceae; genus Blautia_A. The sequence goes on from CAVCYJ010000008.1 coordinate 27,348, forward strand.
AGCCAGAATTACGGTGCCGGAAATGTGAAACGCTGCAAAAGAATATTCTGGTTATGTCTGCTCTTTGGTTTTGGTTTTACAGAAATCCTGGCAATTGTATTTATGATCTGGGACGATTTCTTCGTAAGTATCTACACTACCAGCAGTGCCGTTGCAGCTTACGGACTGATCCGAATGCATCATGTATGTTCCCTGGAGGGACTGACTGCCACCTATGAAGTCGAGAGTTCTGCCCTGCGAGGCATGGGAAAATCGCTGGAACCGTCTGTTATCACGATCCTCGGAACTGTGGTATTCCGTCTGATCTGGATGGTAACTGTGTTTAAGTGGATCCCTACCTATGATATGCTGATGGATGTGTATCTCGCTTCATGGATTTTCACAGGAGGAGCTATCTTTATTGTTTACTGGCATCATATGAAGAAGGTCAGCAAATACGGAGTTCACTGATTACTGAATTTCCCTTGCAATACAGTATTCCTGCATAATATATGATAGTTATATCGAGACTGTGAGAGTTACGTTGCGACTGTGAATGTTATATTATAATCGTGAAAATTACATTATGACCGCGAAAGTTACATTGTATTACATAAATATTTTTATCTGGAGGATACGAAATGAAAGTATTAGTCTACCGTAAATGCAGCACCTGTATGAAAGCCCTGAAATGGCTGGATGAACATGGAATCAGTTATGAAGAACGTGCGATCAAAGAAGAAAATCCTGCTTATGAAGAATTAAAAGAATGGTATGCCAAGAGTGGTCTTCCGCTGAAGAAATTCTTTAACACAAGCGGGATGATCTATAAGGAAATGGGATTAAAAGACAAGTTAAAAGATATGTCTGAAGACGAGCAGCTGAAACTCCTTGCCACAGACGGAATGCTGGTAAAGCGTCCGCTGGTGATCGGGGATGATTTCGTACTTACAGGATTCAGAGAAAAAGAATGGATCGAGGCTATGCACGTATGATGTGCATAGCCTCTTTTATGCTTCGCTTTTATCAGGTCAGCTTCCGGATCCACTTATAGCTTCTAAATCTCAAAAAAACCGGAATACCTTTAAACAACTGGTCGGACTGTACTGCCACTACTACCCACTCCACCGGCAGTTTCCAGACAAACGCGGCCAGAAATGACAGCGGCATAACGATTCCCCAGGTGGAGATCAGATTCATATACATATTGAATTTCGTGTCTCCTCCACCCTGGATGATACCGGTGGAAACCGGCATCTGATAGGACATCCCTATCATGACAATACTCATGATCATTATTAAATGATCTGCAAGAATTCTCGCCTCATATGTAAGATTATATGTAGACAGGAGCGGTTTCCTGAGCACAAATAAAAGGGCTGCAAGAACAATCCCTATGGAAATATCTATCACGGATAATGTCCTTCCGACTGCGCATACTTCGCTTCTGTTTCCCTGTCCGATGAACTTTCCGATCACAACAGATGAAGAGGAAGCGACTGCCACCACAATTACTTTCAAATACTGAAAGAATGTTGTTGCTACGGAATTTGCAGCGATCGCATCTGCCGAAAGATGCCCCAGGATCGCCGTCTGCATCGGAACAGACACTGCCCAGATCATTCCGGAAAGGATGACCGGACAGGATACCTTTATAAAATCTGTCCACAGTTTTCTGTTTGCCGCCGTGAAAGTTTCCCTCAAAAGCCCGCCATGAAATACACGTACTTTTTTATCTATTCTCAGGATATAAAAGATAACAATAAGAAACTCCAGACTTCTGGCTGCCAGAGTTCCGATCGCAGCTCCCCTGATTCCCATCTCCGGAAATCCGAAATGTCCGAATATCAGCGTATAATTAATCCCGCCATTTACGATCAGCGATACTACCGAAATCACAAAGGAGATCCGTACTGTCTCCACACTCCTCAGCATGGAGATCAGAAGATTGCTGATTAGAAAAAGGACAAATGTCCATTTCAGTATATTCAGGTAAATCTGTCCCTGCTCAATGATCTCCGGAGATGTGGTAAATATTTTCAGCAGCTGTTTGGGAAATGCAGCACATATCCCAAGTACAATTGCAGCCGCAAGCAGGCTGAATGTCAGGGAAATACCTGTCAGTTTCTTTATAGTGCGCGTATCCCGTTTTCCCCAGTACTGAGAACTCATGACGATCAGCGCATTCCCAATAGCAATCGCAAGCTGGTTTACGATGAAAAATATCTGATTTACCGTGGCAGCGCCTGACAATGCGCTCTGACTGTAGCTTCCAAGCATGATATTGTCGAGCATATTTACACTGTAGGCTACCAGATTCTGCAAGGCTACTACCAGCATCAGCCGGAAGAATGTCCTGTAGAAATTTTTATCTTTTGTGAAAAAAGGTTCCTGATGATCATTTATCATTGTTTTGTGTTTCCATTCTTTATCCTTTCTGTAAAAATGGAGCCTTGAACAGACTCCATAAGTTTTATCATACTCTGTTTTTTCCTGAATGTAAATAAGGCATATTATAGAAATAATTTTCTCAGTTTCTTATTTCTCTGCATGAATACATTCTAATTTTTCTCTTCGGATCTGGTTTCCTGCAGTCCATCTGATGCCGTTGCGGATGATCTGGCGGATGGATGGGTTGAAGTAGGATCTGTTTGTTTCATGGCCTGGCTGGAAGTAGAATACTCTGCCGTAGCCTCTTGTCCAGGTGCATCCGGAACGGAATACTTCGCCGCCGCTGTAGCAGCTTAAGAATACCTGACTTTCCGGAGTTGGAATGTCAAAGAATTCTCCGTACATTTCCTCTTCTTCCAGTTCGATACTCTCCGGGATTCCTTTGGCAATCGGATGGGACGGCTGAGTTGTCCAGACACGGCAGAAATCGCCTTCTCTCCATTTCAGAGTACCGCTTGTGCCAAGCAGGAAACGCATTGGCTTGGACATATGTGCGGAATGAAGGAAGATAATTCCCATTCCACGCAGTACATACTCCTGTACTCTTCTGGCGATTTCGTCCGGTACTTTGTCCTGGGCGATATGTGACCACCATACCAGTACATCTGTATCATCCAGAACTTCTTCCGTCAGACCACATTCTTCCATTTCCAGTGTGGCGATATGGCAGACCTTAAATTCTTCGTCCTCTTCTATCAGTTCTTTTAATGTCTGGTGGATTCCATTTGGATGGACTTTTTTAATCTCCTCTGTTCTGGCAAAGTTTCTCTTTTTCTCGTCCTCCGGCATTCCAGAGAAGCCAAACTTCTCCAGTGTATCCTCACATAACTGCTCCTGTACAAATTCATTCCAGATTGTAACTTTGATCATGTAGTAAAAACCTCCCTATTTTTACAGTACTTCTACTGTTCTTTTCATTTTTCTGATTTGTATTTATTATGTTCTTTCTAAAGATAATTTGTAACTATTCAGCAGTCTACTATTCCACGAGGTGTTTTGGCATGAAAATGCCAAAATCCCGAGACATACAAGTCAAAATCC